>JAFQOC010000604.1 GCA_017420845.1 Clostridia bacterium | reverse complement strand
GCCTGGCCAAGCAGATCAAGGAGACCGTCAAGGAGACGGTGAAGGAAAAGATCAAGAAGTAACACAAAAACCGCCGAGGAACTGTCCCTTGGCGGTTTTTGTATACTTCAAATTGGGGTTTGTCGAACTGTTTGACGGATAGAATGTGACGTTTTTTTCGTTAGCGGGCGCACACGCAGGTGCGCCCCTACCGTGGTAAAATTTTATTGGCACATCATAATAAATCGGGGGTAGGGGCGCACCTATGTGTGCGCCCGTGAACGCGCGAAGTACGTTCAATTCCGAAGGAATAAAACAGACCGCTAAACCCCATTTTTCCTTTTACTGATTCAACCAAACCGAGATACGGTTGCGCTCTTCCATCCAATGCTTACCGCAGGAGGCGTAGTCGGTGAGGAGCAGGTCGCCGTCCTCGGTCTTGACCGTGAAGCGGACGGTCTCGCCGTCCTTGGCATCCAGCTGGTTGACGATGAGGCGGCCGTTATGGAGGATGGGTTTGACGGGGGCTTCGATGCTTCCCTCCTCCTTGCCCTCGTCGCGAGCGAGGACCAGGGGGCCGTAGGTGAAGGCCAGCTTGCCGTTCAGGGTGTGGGCCTCCACCTTGGGATGGCAGTCGACCGTGACCGTGTCGCCGTCCTTCCACTCACGAGTGATGTCGAGGTAGCCCTTCTCCGCGGCGGCAGTCTCGCCGTTTACGGTGACCGTAGGCTCGTGGCTCCAGGCGGGGATGCGGAGGCGGAGGGTGAAGGTCTCGGGAGTATTCAGAGAGAGGGTGGCCGTGGCGTGACCCTCGTCGGCGAAATAGCCGCTGATGGCGAGCGTGACGGGGTTTCCGTCGGGGGTGGCGGCGGTAACGATGCCATTGTTGTACTGGTTCAGCACGAGACCGCTATCCCCTGCCATGACGGCGGTGAGGGGGAACAGAGCAGTGCCCGCCGCGCCGATGCAGGCGCAACAGCCGTAGTAGCCACCCTCGGTGAACACCTTGTAGCCGCCGATGCCAATGCCGCGGGCCTTGAAGGTCAGGGGGCTGTAGCTGTCAAAGGGGACGCCGGGGAGGTAGGTGTTGGAGCCCTTCTCCAGCTGGGGCAGGCTATTGTGGTTGATACTGCCGTACAGGGCGTTGAGAGCCGACTGCTCGATGCCCTCGGCGTAGATCACCTTGCCCGTCAGCCGCAGAAGCCGCTCCTGGAGGCGCATCCAGGTGACCGTAACGCAGGTCTCCTGCATGATGGCCAGAGGCTCGGTCTCCTCGGTCTGCTTGACGGCGGAGTGGTCGAAGAGCTCGTGGGTACAGCCTGCACAGCCGATGATGGTGATGTCGGTCCCTCGGACGGCCTCGGCGAACCTTTCCACAATGTCCAGGTAGCGGGTCTCTCCCGTGACCTCGTAGTAGGCCAGAGCCCCCTCAAAGTAGGACATCATCTCGTAGGCCTTGACCGTGGGGTACTCATAGGGGGCGAGTTTCCCTTCCTCAGCCAGCAGAAGGAGGTTTCCGTCACGGCAACCGCCCGACTCCAGGATAAATTTTGCGAAGGTGAGGTATCTCTCCTCCCCCGTCAGCTTGTACAGCTCCACGATGGCCTCCAGGATGGACGCGGAGTTGACGCCGCCCCACCAATGGGAGGTCTCCAGCACCGAGAGCTTGCCCTCGCCCAGGGTGGCGATAAGGTAGTCCACGTGGGATCTCATGGCGGTGAGGATGCGGGCCTTGAAGGCCTCGTCGCGGCAGATGCCGTAGAAGTAGAGGGAGCCCACCAGGACGTACTTCCTGGTCCACATATCCCAACCACAGTACTCCTTGTCCTTAGGGTAGGTGGTGATGCGGCCGTCGGCGTCCTGGGTGTCCAGGAGAGCCTTGACGGTCTCAAAGAGGACGGTGTACAGCTCCTCGGAGGGGAGGTAGCGGTAGGTGAGGCAGGCTCCCCGCATCATCTTGCCATAGTATTCACCCCGCCAGCCCAGGTCGGCAGAATCGGGGCGCTCGGTGAAGACGTGGACGAACTTGTCCCAGAGGGGCTGATCCAGAAGCTGCTTACGCAAGATGAAGTCGGCGTTGTCGTGGACGGTTCCCTCATAGCGGGCGTTGCCTATGGGGAGATAGCGGTATTGGTACGGGATCATGGCGGTCTCCTTTGCGCACTCGGATGAGCGGTTTTTGTCACCATTATTATACTTGGATTCGGTGGATTTGTCAATATACTTTGGGTCATGTAGTGGAAAAATCTGTGAAAAAACACGGATGGGACGGTCTTCCCTCTTGATTATTTTCCCGATCTGTGGTACAATGGTGGTATCGAAAAACTGACCCCCCAAGGAGGGCTTTATGCGCACCTGCAAGCTTGATAACATGACCCTGTCGGTAGACTTCGCCACGGGACATATCACATCCCTGATCCTGAACGATATTGAACGAGTGGTGGCCGCCACGCCCCTGTTCCGTGTCCGTCTCCGCGACGTGGCAGGGCAGACCTACCACTACACCGCCTACGAGGCGGGCACCCGCGCTGAGACCAAGTTCGGCGGGCTGTACTGCGATTTCCCCGCTCCCTTTGAGGATCTGGCCGTCGCCGTGACCCTGACCGAGGCCGACGGCGGTGTCAGATGGGGTATTACCGTGAACCCCAACGCAAAGGATGCCTTTGCCGAGTGGGTGGATTTCCCCCGGGTGACCCTGCCCGATCTGAAGCGGGAGGATCCCGAGCGGGGCGGTGAGATGCTGCTCCCCTACAACGAGGGCATTCTGGTCTCCAGCCATCTGGAGCGTGACGCGACCGACTTCCGCTTCTGGGAGCCCGAGTACCCTTCCATCGGGTGCTACTCCCTGTTCCCCAACATGATCTCCTCCCAGATGATGGCCTATCTCTGGAAGGACTGCGGCTTATATATCGGTGCTCACGATCCGGACCGCGGGGTCAAGGCGTTGGACTTCTACCGCGACGGCGAGGGGACAACCGTCCAGCCCCGACTCTTCTGCGGTGTGGACTTTGGCGAGCATTTTGAGACCGACTATCCCCTGGTCTGGAAGGCCACCGACGGCTGCTGGGAGTCCTCCGCCGAGATCTACCGCGCATGGTTCGAGGCCAATCTGCCTCCCAAGGCGAAGAAGGTCAAGGACGACACAACCCTGCCCGATTGGTACGAGGATTCCCCCCTCATCGTGACCTACCCCGTCCGCGGATGGCACGATACCGACGTCATGGATCCCAACCCCATGTTCCCCTACACCAATGCTCTGCCCGTTCTGGATCGTATCCGAAATGCCACCGAGAGCCGCCTCATGGTGATCCTCATGCACTGGGAGGGCACCGCCCCCTGGGCTCCTCCCTTCGTCTGGCCTCCCTACGGCGGGGTGGAGAGCTTCAGCCAATTCCGGGACGCCCTTCACAGCAAGGGGGATATGCTGGGGGTGTACTGCTCGGGCTTCGGCTACACTACGAAGAGCCGCTTGGTAGATGATTACGCCCCCGTGGATCACTACGAGGAGAACGGCCTGGCGGCGGGTATGTGCGCGGGTCCCGACGGAAGTATCGTCAGTAAGATCTGCACCGCCCAGCGAGAGGGCTACGATATCTGCCCCGCCTCCCCTGTGGGGCGCAAGCTGCTGGACGAGGCCTACGCGCCCCTCTTCGAGAGCGGGCTGGATTACGTCCAGATCCTGGATCAGAACCACGGCGGCGGCCAGTATTTCTGCTATGCCCGTGACCATGGCCACCCTCCCGCTCCCGGAGCGTGGATGACCCACTCCATGCAGTCTATGCTGGGCGGCTGGAACGACAAGGCTCCCCACATGCTCTTCGGATGTGAGTCGGCGGCGGCAGAGCCCTTCATCGGCAGTCTCCGCTTCAGCGACAACCGCTATGAGCTCAACTACTTCACGGGTCGTCCCGTTCCCCTGTACGCCTATATCTACCACGAGTATCTCCGTAACTTCATGGGCAACCAGGTCTGCGGTGACCTGCGCGGTGAGTACGAGACCCTGACTCACCGAATCGCCTACTCCTTTGCCGCGGGGGACTGCCTGACTCTGGTTCTCTCCCCCGACGGCCGCATCCAGTCCTACTGGGGTCAGCGTGACCTCTCCGATCTCCCCGATCGTGATAAGGTGCTGACCCTCATCCGCAACCTCACCCGCTTCTATAGGGAGGAGGCCAAGCCCTACCTCTTCGCGGGACGCATGATTCCCGCGTTGCCCGTGGAATGCCCCGAGCGAGAGTTTGTCGGCAACTGGGGGACCCGTCCCTTCACCCTCCCCGTCCTTCACTCCACAGCATGGGAAGCCCCCGACGGCAGTCGGGCGCAGATCCTCGTCAACCCCGAGGACTTCCCCGTGGAGTGCCGCGTGGGAAATAGGCTTATCACAATTTCCGGGTTGAGCGCAGTAACCGTACAAATTGAATCATAAAAGTGAGGAAAAAGCTATGCAAATGACATTCCGCTGGTACGGCGAGGGAAACGACCGCATCTCGCTGTCCGATATCAAGCAGATCCCGGGTGTGACGGGGATCGTCTGGGCGCTCCACCACAAAATGCCCGGTGAGATCTGGGAGGAGTCCGAGATCGCCGAGGTGAAGCGTCAGCTGGACGAGTACGGCTTCAACATGGACGTGGTGGAGTCGGTCAACGTACACGACGACATCAAAATAGGTCTGCCGACACGGGACGCCTATATTGAAAACTATAAAACAACCATCAGAAATCTTTCAAGCTTTGGTGTAAAGGTCATCTGCTATAACTTTATGCCG
>JAFQOC010000603.1 GCA_017420845.1 Clostridia bacterium | reverse complement strand
GCTACAACATGGGCAACTCCCTCATGGTGGGCTGTGCCAAGATGGGCATGCACTTCGTAGCCTGCGCGCCCAAGAAGTATTTCCCGGGCCCCGAGCTGGTGGCAGAATGTCAGGCCATCGCCGCCGAGACGGGGGCTGTCCTGGAGTTCATCGAGGATCCCGTTGAGGCGACCAAAGGAGCCTCGGTCATCTACACCGACGTGTGGGTGTCCATGGGCGAGCCCGACTCGGTCTGGGAGGAGCGCATCACCGAGCTGACCCCCTACCGCGTCACCTCCGCGCTGATGGAGAACGCCGGGGAGCAGTGCGTCTTCATGCACTGCCTGCCTGCCTTCCACGATCTGAATACCACCATCGGTAAGCAAATTCACGATAAATTCGGCATCGACTGCATGGAGGTTACCGACGAGGTCTTCGAGTCCCCTGCCTCCATCGTCTTCGACGAGGCCGAGAATCGGATGCACACCATCAAGGCCGTGATGGCAGCCACACTCGCGTAAGATACAAGTTACGAGATACAAGATACAAGATATACGCGTACCACAGGTTATCTTTGTATCTTGTATCTTTGTATCTTGTATCTCCCATTCTTCTCCCGAAAGGAGCCATCCCTATGAAGATCCCCTTCACCAAAATGCAGGGTCTGGGCAACGATTACATCTATATCGACTGCTTCAGGACCCCTGCCGACACCCTCCCCGACCCCGCCAAGCTTTCCGCCCGCCTGTCTCCCCGCCGTACCTCGGTGGGAGCCGACGGGCTTGTGCTGATTCTGCCCTCGGACAAGGCTACCGCCCGTATGCGGATGTTCAACGCCGACGGCAGCGAGGGGCTGATGTGCGGCAACGCCATCCGCTGCGTGGGGAAGTACCTCTGCGAGCGGGGACTGATCTCCCCCGATGCCCGCGAGATCACGGTGGAGACCGCAAGCGGAATTAAGGAGCTATCGCTATCCGTGCGGGACGGCAAAGTGGACACGGTCTCTGTGGACATGGGCGTGGCCGAGGTCTCAGATGAGATCGTAGTGGAGACGGGGGGGAAGCAGTACCATGTGATCCCCGTGTCGGTGGGGAACCCCCATTGGGTCTGCTTGGCGGACGACCTCTGTGAGGTGGACGTGGAGTCCGAGGGGGCGCGCCTGTCCTCGGCTGTCGAGGGCGGCGTGAACGTGGAATTCGTGGAGCGTATCGACGAAAATACCCTCCGTATGCGGGTCTTTGAGCGGGGGAGCGGTGTCACCCTGGCCTGCGGGACGGGGGCTTGCGCTTCTGTGGCCGCCGCCGTGTCCCGGGGGATCTGTCCCGTCAATACCCCCGTGACGGTGCTGTTGGACGGCGGGGCCTTGACGGTGATCCTCGGGGAAGGCGGTACCCTGCTCATGATCGGCGGGGCGGAATTCGTCTTTGACGGCGTGTGGGAGGGGGAAATTTGAAAATTTTTCCCGTTTCGGTGTCCTTCCTCGCAAAAATGCCGTCTGTATAGGTGAAGACCTCCATTGAAAGGAGACGAAAAGCATGAAAAAGACCGTGATTTTGCTGTTGGCTCTGCTCCTTGCGGCTACTCTGCCCCTTGCGGGCTGTGAGCTGTTGGAAGAACCCTTCCCCGAGGAGACCGAGACCGACAGCAGTATTCTGATCGACACGGATCGTCCCGATCCCGAAAAAACAAGTCCCGAGACCGAAGCCCCCCTGACCCCCGAGGAGGAGGCTCTGGCGGAGCTGGCCGCCGAAGTCCTGTGGGCGGGGCGCGACCTGCCCGACAAGGGGTATTTCAAGGTCAGCATCCATCCCCACGCCTCAGACGGCTCCAACCGCGTGCGGTTCACCCTGCATATCGGGGGCTATCGCACCGACGAGTATTACAACGTCCGGGTCTCCGCCGATGGTGAGGTGATCGAGATCGACGGCGGGTATCACAACTACCGTCAATTCATCAAGGGAGCCACCGCCGAGCGGATCGCCGCCGCCGAGGCGGGCCTGGACCGACAGATCGCCCGCTACGGCGACAAGCATTCGGGGTACTACTTCACCGTCGATGACGAGGGCTATCTTTGCCTCACCTGCGAGGTCATCGTGGACAAGGCCTTCGGGAACCACGAGCATAAGTTCTTCACCGAGCGCATCTGTAAGCCCGATTGACGAAAGGAGACCGAGATCATGAAAAGACACATCCGCTTTCTGACCGTTATGCTTGCCCTGGCCCTGTTGGCCACCCTAACCAGCTGCTGGCTTTTAGAGGATCCCTTTGAGGATGGACAGACCGATCTGGACGGCATGACCCTTGAGGTCACGATGGTCAACACCGATATCGCCATCGGGATCCCCATCGAGACCACTACGAGCTTTCCCGACGAGACCGAGACCAATATCGCCACCGAGCCTGCGCCCGACATCCGCGAGCTGTGGGGTGTGGTGGTGGAGTACGAGGCCGAGGAGCCTATGGAAAACGTCATTGCGGTGCAGGTGTACACGGGCGACGGACGGAAGACCATGCACCTGCTTATGAAGAACCCCTCCGACTACTGCGTGGGAGACGAGGTGGTGTTCACCTATGACGCGTCCCTCATGATGGAATCCTTCGACGGCCATCCCGTGTGGGAGGCCATCACCATCGACTACGCCCCCATCGCCGTCCCCGAGAAGCCCGTGATCTACCTCTACCCCGAAACCCCCACCGAGGTCTCGGTCAAGCTGACCCTGGACGGCAAGCTGACCTGTACCTACCCCGCCTACGACAAGGGCTGGGATCACTTCACCGCCCACCCCGACGGCACCCTGGTCTTCCCCGACGGGAAGCAATATTATTGCCTCTACTGGGAGGGCATCCAGGACATGGACTGCGACTTCACCCGCGGCTTTTGCGTCAAGGGCTCCGACACCGCCGCCTTCCTGGAGTGGGCGCTTTCCGAGCAGGGACTCACCCCCCGTGAGGCCAATGAGTTCATCATCTACTGGCTCCCCCGCATGGAGGGGAATCCCTACAACGTCATCTCCTTCCAGACCGAGGCCTACACCGAGGGCGCGGTGCTGGATATTCAGCCAAACCCCGATTCTCTCCTCCGCGTGTTCATGGCCTGGTATCCCTCGGACGAGGCTGTGGAGATGGAGGCGCAGAGCTTCATCCCCTTCGAGCGGGTGGGCTTTGCTGTGGTGGAGTGGGGCGGCTGTGAGTTGGCTATGCCTTGACCGTAGACCGTTTTTCGGAAAGGAGATATGAGCATGAAACGAATGCTGTCTATCCTGCTGTCCCTTGTTTTGCTTGGCGGAGTCGCCGCCTTGTGCGCCTGTGATCCCCGCGAGGAGATGACCGAGAAGCCCGTGATCTACCTATACCCCGAAACCCCCACCGAGGTCTCGGTCAAGCTGACCCTGGACGGCAAGCTGACCTGCACCTACCCCGCCTACGACAAAGGCTGGGATGGTTTCACCGCCCACCCCGACGGCACCCTGATCGTCCCCGACGGGAAGCAATATTATTGCCTCTACTGGGAGGGCATCCAGAACATGGACTGCGACTTCACCCGCGGTTTTTGCGTGAGGGGCGCCGACACCGCCGCCTTCCTGGAGTGGGCACTCACCGAGCAGGGACTCACCCCCCGCGAGGCCAACGAGTTCATCATCTACTGGCTCCCCCGCATGGAGGGGAACTCCTACAACGTCATCTCCTTCCAGACCGAGGCCTACACCGAGGGCGCGGTTCTGGATATTCAGCCGAATCCCGATTCTCTCCTCCGCGTGTTCATGGCCTGGTACCCCTCGGAGGTGGCCGTGGAGCTGGAGGCGCAGAGCTTCACCCCCTTCGAGCGGGTGGGCTTTGCCGTGGTGGAGTGGGGCGGCTGTGAGCTGGGCGAGCCCTGATCCCGCAGATTTGTAAAACCCCACAAGAAACCCCCGCAATTTTCGTGGAATTTCTACACACCGATAATCCCCCCAATCTGCCGCCATCCCTTGACAAAATCACGGTTTTGTGGTATACTAATCAAGGAATTTGATTTCTGCGACTGACGGATGATTGTGGGCTTACCACAGTGGAACAGAAATCTGCAAGGGAGCGTTGGGCCCCCGCCCATACTCCGTATATTGCCGACCGTCTGGGCACACTTATCTCGTCGTGAGCATAAGTGTGCCCTCTTGTTTTAGTCGCCTTTCCAAATGCGCTCGCAGGCAGCTCCGCGGTGCTTTTCACGGTATCCTTTACGAATCCTCTTCGCGTAGGTTTCAACTACGCGCGCGAGAATTCGCCTCGGCTACCGCAAAAATCCCTCGCGGCCCTGCCCACGATCCCATTTTCCAAGGCTCCCTGAATTTATTTTGGAGGTAACTCGTTCATGAAAAAAGTCGGAATCATCATGGGAAGTGACAGCGATCTCCCCATCGTCCGCAAGGCTATGGACACCCTGACCGCCTTTGGCGTACCCTTCGAGGTACACATCTATTCGGCGCACCGC
>JAFQOC010000602.1 GCA_017420845.1 Clostridia bacterium | reverse complement strand
GCTGGCTGAGTCCAGAGGCATCAATGCCTACGCCTCCCTGGAGGAGCTTCTGGGGGATCCCGCGGTGGATTTCGTCACCATCGCCGTCCCCAACGATCAGCACAAGCCCCTGGCTCTCAAGGCTCTGGCCGCAGGCAAGCACGTCATCTGCGAGAAGCCCGTCACCCTGTCCTCGGCTGACCTGCAGGAGATGATCGATGCGTCCAAGGCCGCCGGCAAGCTCTTTACGGTCCACCAGAACCGCCGCTGGGACGGTGAGTTTTTGGTCATGCGGGACATTTATCAGAGCGGCGAGCTGGGTCCCGTCCATCACATCGAGTCCCGTTGCCACGGCTCCCGCGGTATTCCCGGGGACTGGCGTCAGGATCCCGCCCAGGGTGGCGGTATGATCCTGGACTGGGGTATTCACCTCATCGACCAGATCATGGGCATCGTCACCGACAAGGCCCTCAAGAAGATCTGGTGTAAGTGCGACCACATCACCAACGAGCTGGTGGACGACGGCTTCAAGCTGGAGATGTACTTTGAGGACGACCTGTCGGTCCACGTGGAGGTAGGCACCTCCAACTTCATCGGTCTGTCCCGCTTCTATATGATCGGCCGCGACGGCGCCGCCCTGATCCCCGACTGGGGCCAGCCCGCCCGTGTGGTCTGGTGCCACAACTACAACGAGAAGGAAGTGGTCCCCGTGGTCACCGCCGCCGGCATCACCAAGACCATGGCACCCAGAAACGAGCAGTCCATTTCCGAGAAGTCCATCCCTCAGCCTCACGCCGACGTTCATGACTACTACCGCAACTTCGTCCGCGCCATGGACGGCGAGTGCGAGCAGTGCGTCACCCATCACCAGATGATGGTGGACATGAAGATCATGGAGGCCGCCTTCGAGTCCGACCGCACGGGTATGCCCGTGGACGTGGATCTGAAGTTCTGATCTTTCCGAACGCCATAAGAAAAGAATATCCAATTTCCTCTGCATTTCCGGTGAAGAAAGGAGAAGGAATATGAAAAAAGCGGCAAAAGCACTTACGATTATCAGTTGTATCCTTTCGGGTATGCTGTGGTTGTTAGGAATACTCACATTACTGTTTAATATTTTGGGGCTCTGGGGCCCATGGCATCTTGCGGGATTTGGATTTATCTTCTTCATTCCCGTACCCATCGTCCCCGCAATTCTTTCCATCATTTTCTCCTGCATCCAAAAAGACAAGAAGCTGATGATTCTGAATTCCGTTTCCGCGGCAGTTTCGATAGGATTCATTTTCCTCACCGTATTCGTATCGTCCACATGGTTTTGGTAAAAGCTTCCTACCCCTTTTTGAGTACGGCTCTTGACAAACATACCCGAAAGGAGTATAATAGTGACACGCGGCACGGCCGCTCAACCCACAACGCGAAAGGAGAATCACTATGAAGCGTTTTCTTTCCATCCTCCTGCTGCTCTCTCTTCTGGCCTGCGCCTTCGCCTCCTGCGACACCCTGTCTGCCACAGTAGCCATGGCCAAGGCCGAGACCGCCCTGGAGGATGCTCCCTACACCGTTACCATGTCTATGGACTTTGATTGCGAGGATGCCACCCTCAATACCGTCTTCGACGCGCTGACCCTGGAATTCCCCGTCACCGTGGATGGTGAAAACATCCACATGGATATGTCCACCGAGGTCATGGGCTTCAAGGCCGGCGTCACCATGACCGTGGTCGACAGAGTGCTGTATTCCAACACCTCGGTGCTGAACCAGAGCGTGAAGGTCAAGGCCACCCTTTCCGACGAGGATTATGAGGAGTTCGTTGCGTCCAATAACACCGATATGCCCGTCACAGCCGAAAACTTTGAGTCCCTGACTCTGGAGGTCGTGGACGGCAAGCAGGTGATCACCTGCACCGGCATCACCTCCGAGGGTCTGACCGCTATGAACGACCTGCTCTCGGAGAGCCTCACCGCCCTGGGCGCCGAGGCCGCCGTGGGAGATCTCACCATGGTCGCCACCATTGCCGACGGCCGCTTTGAGTCCATGTCCCTGACCGCTACCTACACCGTGACCGTCAAGGTAACCACATCCGCTTCTCCAAGGAGTGCGCGCT
>JAFQOC010000601.1 GCA_017420845.1 Clostridia bacterium | reverse complement strand
GCCCCATTCTGAGCGGCAGCAACAACAAGCCCGTTGCCTCCTCCACCAAATCCTGGCAGAGAGCCGTGGAGAGACACCTCAATACCTACAACGAAAAGCTGGAGAGCATCAAGCCCTGATTGGCGCGCTCCTACATAGAAAAAACCCGCAGGCAGTTGCTTGCGGGTTTTTTGGAGCTTATCGGGATCCGTTCAATCGCTCCTTCTCCTGTGTTTTTCGTTGTATATTTTACCCGTGTCCTGCCGTCAGCCACTGATCCCGCTCGGTGGGGGCGTTGGCCCCTTGGGCGGCGGCCAGGCGCTCGCGGCAGTAGGGAAGGACCCCCGACTCCTCCAGGGCTTCGCGGTCGAATTTCACCAGCTCGATGATATGGGGGCAGGTGGAGGCGTCCTCGGCGGTGGCGCGGGGGATGTCCGAGAAGAAGAACAGGACGCGGGGATGGTAGAGACCGTGCCGACCCTTATGGAGGACCACGGCGGTGCCCCAGTCCTTCACGTCTTCCCAACGGAGCAATTCGTGTTCCCCCGCCCGTTTGTTGCGGACGCGGATGCCCTCTTTGGTGACGGTGAGACGGCACCGCCGCTCGCGGATGACGGCCTTGATGCCCGCCGCGTAGAGGAGGGCACAGCCCGCCAGCATGATGAGGGTCTCGGGGAGATAGCGGGAGGTGTCGGAGAGGGTCAGGATCAGGGCGAGGGTGGCGACCACCAGCACGATGGAGGAGACCACCGTCTCGGAGGGGGCGTGGCGGAGGGTGAAGCCCTCGGGGTTCTTTTCAATTTTCATGGGTCGTGACCTCTATCAGGTGGGCTTGAAAGGCCTCGGGGGCATCTTCTCCCAGACAGGCCTTGCAGTATGTGAACAGTCCTTCGCGGGTCAGACGGGAGAGGTCGGCGGCGCTGAGTTGGAGCATGACGGTCTGCCTGTTCTGGGCGACTCGCTTGGTCTGATCGCCCATCAGGGGAAGCTCCACCTTCGAGAAATATACGGAGACAGTGCCGCTCTGAACAGGAATCTGGGAGGACAACCCCCAATCCCGCACCTCCGACCAGAGGATACTCACGCCCTTGCGGTACTTGTAGCGCAGATGCACGCCGTCACGGTTCATCTCCAAACGGCGGCCTGCCAGGAGATACACCATACTCAGCCCACCTGTGATCTGACAGAGGATGCAGAAGCCGACCAGAGCGGTGAAGGTGGTCTGCAGCTCCTTTTCTACCATGGGGAAAGCCAATGCCAGCATAACGGCCGTCAGAAGGTTCATGGCAATGAGGGGAATCAGCAGGATGCGGAGGGTGTTGGTATGGAGAACGTGGCCGCACTCGGTGCGTTCGTGACGGAGGGGAGATTTCGGTTGGGGCATGGTGTAGGCTCCTTTCGGGTGGAAGTGGGATGAAGGCGGGGGCTGAATCCGATTTTATTCTGCCGTCCCGTCGATAACCGACTTGGCGTAGACGTACTTGCTGTTGTAGTTCACGGCCAGATCGTTGGTAGCCCGCATGACCAGGTACTGGGCGTACCAGATAAAGATACCCCAGGTGAACATACCCACGATGCAGAGAGCCAGCACCTTACCGCCGCTGATATCCACGGCCACGCCTTCCCGGACAGCCGCGCGGGACAGGCGGTCAGCGGCCTTGAACCACCAGAAGACGGGGAACAGACCGCAGGTGAGGAGGGTGAAAAGGATGTAGAGCAGGATGCCCTCGTTGTTCTTGCCGTCGTCCTTACAGAGGGTGTTGATGTCCTTGGTCCAATGGTGGAGGTACCAAAGCTCGTAGATGCCGAAGGTGACGATGGAGAGGAGGAGGAGCTTGAGGAAGGAGCGGTCGTCTTTGATGGGTTGCATGGTGAGATCCCTTTCTTATGTGAGAAATTTGGTGTTTCGATCCTGTTTGGTCAGATCCACCGCTTCTTTTCGGCGATCCGTTGGCCGTCTACGATGATGTAGCTGAAATCGTCCTCGTCCAGCCCCGCGTGGATGCGGTGGCCGTCCAGGGTAACGGTCAGGTCGTGGTAAAACTCCAACGCCGCCTTTATCTCGTCGTACACCACGCCGTTCACGACCAGCTCGTTGGTGGACTTGACCCGACGGTAGCAGATGCGGTATCCGTATACGGTGGCTTCCAGCAGGACGCGGTGCTTGACCGTCGTATCGGCGCGGCGCAGACCCGTGTCGGGAAGTCCCGCGTCGGCGGTCTTTTTCTGCTTCTTACGGCGGGTTTCGCTCCGCTTTTGCTCCTTGCGGTGGGCTATCTGCGACCATATACCGTAGAAGCCGACGAATACTCCCGCAAAGATCATGAAGCCGCCGATGACCTTGTAGCCGATCATGTAGCGGTCACGTCGATCTGTGATTCCTCGAAGTTCATAAGCTCCTCCGTCTCGGTTCGAATCTCGATGACGTAGTCGCTGTGGGGATGCACGAGGATCCACAGCTTGGTACCCGCCTCCAGCGACTTCATGGTTTCCTGAAAGGCGTTGGTCTCGGTGTGGGCGTAGACGTCGAAGTTGGAGCCGTCGGTAAAGCAGAGGTCGCGGTCATTGTGTCCCACCTCGTAGCGGGCAAACTCCCCCTCATAGGCGATGGCCTCCTCACGGG
>JAFQOC010000600.1 GCA_017420845.1 Clostridia bacterium | reverse complement strand
GTTTTGCCGTCGTTCTAAGGCTCCCCCTCTGGGGGTGCCTCCTCGCAAGCTCGGGCGCGAAGCGGTGAGAGGGCAAACAAAGCTGGCAAGCCGCAAAACACACCGTTTCAAACCACCGATAAACCCAAATTTGAAGGTTGTCCAAATCGTTACAAACATCCATTAAGGAGACATACCATGAAAAAGATGTATAAATGGATCCCCATCGGCGGTCTGTCGCTGATTGGGTTAGCTGTTTCCTTGATCATCATGCAATACAACCGAAAGCTGACGGTCAGCATAGCCATCCTGTGCGGTCTGACCCTTTTGGTAGCCGTCATCAAGATCGCTTGCAACAAATGGCTGGTGAAGGACGCCAAAGCCCTATGGGACGGGGAGGCCATCCGTTCGACGGTCGCGCCCACGGTGGCCTTTGCGGCGATTACGCTGGCCCTATCTTTCCTTTTGGAGCTGATCCTTTCCTTCCTGTATTTTGTGAGTCCCATCCCCCTCCTGCCCGAGTATGAGGGGGTCGGGTATTATCAGAATCAGGAATACGCAGACTTCCGATGGGGAAAGGAAGCCGCCCGCCATTTGCCTGCTTATGAGGAGCTGGAGGGGGCCACCCATGTGGAGTTTTCCTATCATGACGATTTTTTGATGGAAACGTTGTATCTACATACGTCCACCACGTTTACGCTGCGGGTCACCTATGTTGCCGAGCGGTATACCCTGCTGAAGGAAGAGGTGTGTCGGGAGGGTCAGTATTTCGGAACCGCTTGGGAGCCCAATGATTGGTTGCTGAAGAAGGAAAAATTGCCGTTGGGAAACTATCTCTATTACATCGTGACCTATTCGGATGAGGATCGGACGCTGACGTATCAGATCCGGATCCTGGACAGCTATGACCATACGTCCCGTACGACCTTCCCCGGCGTGGGCGCATAAACATATCTTATACAAGAAAAGGGGACAACACCATGTCCACAAACAAAACCGTAGCCTACCAATGCCCCTGTTGCGGTGCCGGTCTTGGCTTCGATCCTGAAAAACAAAAATTTGCCTGCGAGTTCTGCCTCTCGGAATTCGACGAGGCCGAGCTGACAAACGCCGGTGCCGCCGAGGCCGCCGAAAAGCAGAGAGCCGACGGCGAGGCATTTTGCGAGCAGATGAACCTTTTCACCTGCCCCAACTGCGGTGCCGAGGTGGTGGCCGATGACAACACCGCCGCCGACTTCTGCTACTACTGCCACAATCCCGTGGTTCACGCGGGGCGCCTGTCGGGTCAGATGCAGCCCCACAAGGTCATCCCCTTCCGCGTCACACGGGAGGAAGCCGAGGAGATCTTTCTGAACTGGTGCAAAAAGAAGTGGTTTTTGCCCAAGGATTTCAAGTCCAAGGCTCACGCTGCGCAGATTCGGGGTGTGTACTACCCCTTCTGGGTCACGGATGCCGATGCCCAAGGCTCTACCGACTTCAAGGCCACCCGTATCCGCACCTGGCGGGCGGGGGACTACAAGTACACCAACACCAAGGTCTACAAGCTGGAGCGGGCGGGGGACATCCATTTTGAGGATATCGTTACCTGCGCTCTGTCCGATGCCGATAAGAAGATGCTGGAGGGGGTTCTCCCCTATCCCTCCGAGGAGCTGACCGACTTCTCCATGCCCTACCTGTCGGGCTTTTTCGCCAAGAAGCGGGACATTGAGCGGGATGCTCTGTCCGAGGAGGTGCGGGATCGGATGCACACCTACACCGCCAACCTGCTCCGTACCACGGTGAAGGAGGCTTACTCCACCATCACCCCCGAAACCGTGAACGTGAGCATCAAGCAAAGCCACTGGGAGTATGCCCTGCTTCCCATCTGGATTCTGACCTACACCCATAAGGACGGGAAGGTCTACACCTTTGCCATCAACGCCTCCACAGGCAAGGTCTACGGGGAATTACCCGTGAGCCAATCCAAGCTGGCGGTACTTATGGCTGCCATCGCGGTGCCGGCTACTGCCCTACTCTCCCTGATCGGAGGTGCGTTGTTCTGATGAAAAGTACTATGCTGAAACGAACTGCCGCCCTCCTGTTGCTGCTTGCGTGTCTGACGGCTACCCTTGTCCTGCCCACGGCGGCGACCGACGGGGGACGGGTCTACGATCCTGTGGGCATGCTGTCCGCCGATGAGGCAGCGGGACTGGCCTCCCGCCTGGACGCCCTTTCCGCCGAGGCGGGGGTGGAGCTGTATCTGGCCACCTATCGCTCAAAGGGCTCCTATGACGATTTTTACGGAGACGACTACTGTACCCGCGTCCAAAATCTGAATGGAACCGATGCCGTTCTCCTGGTGGTGACCTACGAATACCCCATCGACACCTACTACTACAATATGTACACCTACGGGAAGGCGAACTACGCCATCAGCCAAAAGGAAGTGGAGTACATACTGGATACCTACGACGTCTACCACAATCTCAAGGGCGGCGAGATCTGCGAGGGGGCAGAGACCTTCTTTGAGATGTCCGCCAAGGCCTTTACGGGTCGTGTGGGCGCGCCTATGGCTGTGATCATCGTGGTTTCCGCGGTCATTTCTCTGATTATCGCCCTTGCCGTCCGTGGCGCGGTGGTGGCGGTCTACAAAAAGAAAAAAGCCTCGGTGGACTACCCCCTGGACCGCTTCGCCCGGCTGGAGCTGACCCACGAGGAGGACCACTACGTCACCGAGCATACTACCCGTACCTACTCTCCTCGCTCCAGCGGCGGCAGCAGCGGCGGTGGAAGGCACGGCGGCGGTGGCGGACACAGAGGCGGACGGTAAACGATCTGCAAGGCCAAATGAAAAAGGTGACCTGTCCTGGGACAAGTCACCTTTTGTTTTTGTATAGGCTTTACTGGCCGATGATCTCGCCGTAGCTGACGTCCTTGTAGCTGTCGGCATCGGCGGGAGCCGTGATGGGCTGTACGCCCTCGTAGGCGTACTTGGCGTTCATGGTC
>JAFQOC010000599.1 GCA_017420845.1 Clostridia bacterium | reverse complement strand
CCTCCCTCATGGGCTGTTACATCAACGCAGGTCTCTACCCTCAAACCGTCAAGGATCCCTACGACGATCAGATGCCCCTCTACCCCGTCCTGACCTATGGCCGTGACGTGGCCAACGCCTACGCCTCCCGCTATGGCCGTGACCTCATGCCCGACCTCGTCCACATCTTCCTTGGGGAGACCGACCGCTCAAAGTCGGTGCGCTACGATTACTACACCCTTCTCTCCGATCTCTACGAGGAGGCCTTCTTCTCCCAGATCTCGGATTGGTGCGCCCGAAACGGCATCAGCTTCTCGGGTCACCTCCTCCTGGAGGATGACATCCGCTACCATACCGTCTTTGAGGGCAACTTCTTCTCACTTCTGCGGCATATGCATTTCCCCGGCATTGACATGCTCCAGTCCATCCCCTCCATGCTCTGCCATAGCGACTACGCCTTCACCCCCAAGCTGGTCTCCTCGGTCGCCCGCGCCTACAACCGCCCCCACGTCATGAGCGAGGTCTCCGCCCACGCTCAAGGAGGGAAGGTCACCCACGACCAGATGTACGCCTCCCTCTGCGCTCAGTACGCCCTGGGTGTGGATATCTTCACCTACTACTACGGCGAGCGCTTCATGGATCCCGAGACCTACACCAAGTATAACTACGCCCTGGGCCGCATCGACGCCATCATGGCGGGCCGCACCGTGGCCGATGCCCTTCTCTACTACCCCATCGAGACCTTCCGTATGCACCACCGCCCCTCGGATGCCCAGTACGGCAGCTACACCGAGGCCGAGAACAACTGCAAGCGTGGCCTCATGGCCATCCAAAATACCCTCCTGGATAACCAGATCGACTTTGACTACGCCGACTCCGATGTCCTCTCCCGCATGATGGTCTGCGAGGACGGCACTCTCCTGTCCCCCCACGGCGACCGCTACGCCGCCCTGATCCTGCCCCCCATGGAGTACACGACCGCCATGGCGAATCTCCTGTCGGATACCGCCGCCTGGGGCAACGTCATCCAGATCACCCCCGACACCGACGTCCGCGCCGCCATCGAGGAAATCCCCGACCGCCTGACCCGCCGTGCCCTCACCGCCGAGGGAGCCACCCACGGTGTTCTCCGGCTTGTCCGAGACACCGAAAAGGGCCGCGCTTGCCTGCTGGTCAACACCAACGAGGAGCCCACCACCGTCAGCTTTACCATCGCGGGGATGCAGTCGCCTGTGCTGTACGATCCCTTCGCGGACGCCGAGGTGGATTGCACGTTTACCCCCGATGGGGATGAGTTCGGGTTCACGGTTACCTTAGGGGCTTTGAAGAGCTTGATTGTGAAGGAGAAATGAGCGTGTATACCGAAGATCCCGCCTATCGGGAATACTTGCAAGACCGTCCCGGCCTCATTCAAATGAGCGATACCGAAAAGCACCTGTACGCCTCCCGTCCCAAGGTCCACAAGACCGATGCCTTCCAGCCCTGTGACATGACCCCCGACGATGTGGACTACGAAATGTCCTTTTCAAAAAGCAAAAAGGTGCTGGAGATCCACGGTATGAATCAGGAGAGTCTGGAGCATTTCGTCCTGCAT
>JAFQOC010000053.1 GCA_017420845.1 Clostridia bacterium | reverse complement strand
GCACCCCTTGGCGTAGCCGCAACCCAACGCGCCGACAAACCCAAATTTGAAAGTTGACTGAATAGTTACATGGAATCCTCTGCAATCACAGAACGGGGAAACAGACAGTATGTACAGTCAAGGCTTGATTTTTCGGGAACGAATCATAGGGGACGGCTTTGAGGTCAAGGGCCTCGGCACCTGCACCGATGCCGTTATCCGCATTCCACCCACAACGCCCGAGGGGGAGCCCGTCACCTCCATCGGCCAGTGCGCCTTTTACAACCGGACGCACATCACCTCGGTGGAGATCCCCGAGGGGGTCAACCGGATCGAGGTGTATGGGTTTATGCGGTGCACCTCGCTGACCTCGGTTACCCTCCCCGAGAGCTTGGAGCAAATGTACCATTCGGTTTTCTGCCAGTGCACGTCTCTGGTCTCAATCCGGTTTCCCAGGGGGCTGGAATTCGTGGGGAAGCAGGGCTTTTACGAATGCACCTCCCTTACTGAGGTCATCATTCCCGAAGGCATGGCGGGCCTGGGAGACGAGGTCTTCAAAAAATGCGAGAAGCTGGAAACCATCCATATCCCCGACAGTCTGCAGTACATGGGAAGCAGGGTCTTTGAAAATTGTCCCCGCCTGTCTATCCTGTGCGACCTATACCATCGACCCCAAAATTGGGATGAGGATTGGAATCCGGATGACAGACCCGTGATCTGGAAGGATTGACGATGGACTCGCAAGGCTTTTCGTTCAGCCCCCTTCCCCAAGGGGGCTTTTCCGCGTGGAAATCAATCTTGACTTTTTATGGCCTATATGGTATACTATTCACGAATCATGTCAAAAGGAGAACCCGTCATGTCTTGTTACCTTGGATTTGATCCCGTAGAAATGGAAAGCGGCTATTTCTTCGTCAGCTACAACAGCGATGACGTTACGCGCATCCAGCCTCTGGTAAAGGGGCTTTTTGACGCGGGTGTGCCGTTGTGGTACGATCATGCTCTGGAGTACGGCAAGGAATGGAAAAAGCAGATCGCGAAAAAGATCCGGAACTCGGACGCGGTTCTGCTGTTTCTCACCATGGGTGTTCTGCACAAGGAGCTTTCTTACGTCCGAGAAGAATACGAAATGGCGACGGAGTATTTTGAGAAAACCGTGTACGTGGTTCTTTTGGACAGAATTACCGCGAGGGACGTACCTACGGAAAGCGTGCCCTGGTGGATGGAGGTGGTTAAGAATCACCTGATCGACCTGACCAAGGTGAATGGGAATGCCTCGCAGATCTCGGAAATCCGCCGGGCAATCGGGCACTCCGCAAACCGTATTTCCTTCGATGACTCGATTTCGAATGGAAAAAAGGATCAAGCCAAGAATGGAAAAATACAGACTATAGCCAATCAGATGTCCTTCAAAGACGTAATTGCGAACTCACAAAAGGGAAAAGACGTCCATGAAGGGATTGAGCCGTCGCCGTCTTCGACACGGAAGGAAGACGCAAAGGTGCTGGTCGAGCGCGGCAGAAATTATTACAACGGCCGCGGTGTGGAACGTAATTATGATAAAGCGTTTGAGTGCTTCATGGAGGCCGCGGAGCAGGGAGATGCCGGCGGTCAGAACTGGGTGGGGGTTTGTTACGAACGAGGGCACGGCGTTCCCCAAAATTACGGAGAATCCCTTCGGTGGTACAAAAAGGCCGCAGAGCAGGGAATGGCAGTTGCCCGGAATAATGTAGGACTCTGTTATTATTACGGCCGCGGAACCGCCCAAAATTATGCGGAGGCCTTTCGGTGGTACAAAAAGGCCGCGGAACAAGACCACGCCGATGGTCAGTACTGGGTCGGTTTATGTTATGAAAACGGCCAAGGAACGACGAAAAATATCACCGAAGCCATCCGCTGGTACCGAATGGCGGCTCAGCAAGGCAACGAATCCGCGAAAAAACGGTTGGCCGCACTGGGCGTGTGAGAGGCGGCATACAAAAATCGATTCAGACAGAGCTTCAACCACCTGCCCTCATGCGGCCGGTGGTTGAATTTTTTGCGGGTAAAGGCTTGTGGATTGAAAAATCCCGTCGTTTTTTATGCAAAAACAAAGAAGTAAATGAAAATTAACAGAAAAATCGCCTCTTTTTTGAAATATTTTCAAATTTCTCTTGCAAAATCCTCGGAAATGTGGTATACTATATCCATTCATCACCGCCGCCTTTGCGGCAAATTCGCTTATCCCCATGGAGGCCCGTTATGCCATTCAATCACAATCCTTACGTTAACGAATATCAGGAGATGGACGAGAGAGCCGAGCAGGAATTCAACACCCTGCTGAATTCCTCCCGCTCCGCCTATACCATTCCCCGCTCCGCCTTTGACGGCTACCGCGTCAAGCGAGGCCTCCGCGAGGCCGACGGCACCGGTGTCATGGCGGGTGTCACCCGCGTCGGCTCGGCCCACGGCTACGTGGTCAGCGAGGGCGATAAATACCCTGTCGAGGGCGTGCTGGAATACCGCGGCTATGACCTGCGGGATCTCATCCACAATTTTGCCGATGAAAACCGCTTTGGCTTTGAGGAGACCACCTTCCTCCTCTTCTTCGGTCACCTGCCCACCCGAGAGGAGCTGGCTGAATTCAACGACCTGCTGGCAACCCTGCGCCGTCTCCCTCCACGCTTTACCGAGGACATCATCATGAAGGCGCCCTCCCGCTCCATCATGAACAAGCTGCAGAGCTCGGTGCTGGCCCTCTACGCCTACGACGATAATCCCGACGAGGTGACCCTGGATAATATGCTGCGCCAGTCCATCGAAATCGTTGCGCGGCTTCCCGTCATCGCGGCGCAGGCTTACTCGGTCTACCGCAACGCCTTCTTCAACAAGTCTCTGACCCTCCATAACCCCCACGATAATCTCAGTACCGCCGAGAATTTCCTCCGCGTCCTCCGCTCGGACAAGAAGTACACCGAGGCCGAGGCCCATCTCCTTGACCTCTGTCTGGTCATTCACGCCGAGCACGGCGGCGGTAACTGCTCCACCTTTACCACCCGCGTTCTGTCCTCCTCGGGTACCGACACCTACTCTGCCATCGCCGGCGGCATCGGCGCCCTGAAGGGTCCCCGTCACGGCGGTGCTAACCTCAAGGTGGTGGAGATGTTCGACTGCATCAAGGCAAACGTGGAAAACCCCAAGAACGACGACGAGCTGGCATCCTTCCTCCTCAAGATCCTCAACAAGGAAGCGGGAGACGGTAGCGGCCTCATTTACGGTATGGGCCATGCGGTTTACACCAAATCCGACCCTCGCGCCGTGCTTCTCAAGCAGTTCGCCCGTGAGCAGGCCTATGAAAAGGGCTTTGGGGATGACTTCGATCTGTTGGAGTCCATCGAGCGCCTCACCCCCGAGATCTTCCGCGCCTTCAAGGGCGTTTCCCAGGAGATGTGCGCCAACGTGGATCTCTACTCGGGTCTGGTCTACCGCATGCTGGGTATCCCCACCGAAATGTATACCCCCCTCTTCACCATTGCCCGCGCCACGGGCTGGTGCGCTCATCGCATGGAGGAGTACATGACGGCAGGCAAGATCATCCGTCCCGCCTACAAATGCATTTCCAAATCCAGAGAGTTTATTGTTCCCGATGATCGGAACTGATGAATCCATACAAAAACGCAAGGCCTCCCACGGGATGCCTTGCGTTTTTGTGCGGTGCGTATCAGAAGGACACGGTCACGCGTCCAGCCGGTAGCTGTAGATATGTCTTCCCCGGATCAGATTGCCGAAAATATACTTCTTGCAGGCGGATTCCAGAAGCACGTAGAGCCTGCCGTCCTTGACGAAGATCTCCTCGCTCATGGGGGGCATGGAAACGTCCTTCGTCAGGGATTCGTCATCCAGGAAATAAACGGGCACGTCGGTGCCGCCTACGGCCAAGGTTGCGTCGGGCTCCCCTGCCGTGACGTCCTTATGGAAGAAAATGTGGGAGACACCCAGACCGTAGGAGGTGGAGAGGGCAAAGCCGTCGGGGATGCGGGTGAAGCCCTGAACCAGATTGGTTACCGAGAGGCAGAGGGCGGGGGTGAAGACCTCGTTACCGTCCACCTCCTCAAATCCGACGCCGTATTCAGAGGCCGTATCCAGAGGGTACGCGCAGACGAGGGCGTAATTTTCGCCGCCGCTCACCGCAAAGCGGTGGTCGGGATCGGTGACGTATTTTTCACCGTCGTTGAACTCACCGACCCAGAGGTATTTGTCGTCTGCAAAGCAGCAGGCGGCGCGGGTTTCACTTTGGAAGCTTGTGGTCAGGGTGATCTTCCCGCCGTTTTCGGTGGTGAGAAGGTCGTCGAGGGACATGACCCAAACACAGTTATCCTCCCCCTCACCGTCGTTGGCCAGCCAGACGAAGCCGAAGCCCGAGGTGATGCCGCCGGTATGCCCCGTATAGGGCTTGCCGTCAGCCGTGTACAGCTCAATATAGCGGGTATCGTCGGTGTCGCTCGCGTTGGTTACGTAGATGCGGCTGGCGCTCACGCCGTCGGTCATATAGCCGCACTGGAGATACACGTCCTTCTCTGCCACGTAAGCGTAGCCTTGGGGGACAAGGCCGTGGGACAGGCCGGGGATGAGGTATTCCTTATCAGCGTTTCCGAAAAATCCGTTGAACACCAGGGGGGTGAACAGGTGGAAGGAGAGCAGAATGACCAGGATAAGGGCGACCAGAGCGGCTGCACCGATTCCGATCCCTTTCGCGATTTTTTTGCCCATGGCGGTTTTTTTCAGGTTTTCCATGTTTGATCCTTTCTTCTCTTGGCGTTCCGTTTCTTTGAGTTTTTGAGGAGAATGCGCTTACTTGAGAGGGGAGGGAACCACTTGAACCTTCAGCACATCGGTGGTGCCGCTCTCACCGGTTCCCCCCGCGGTGACCACCACGCGGTCCCCCGCCTTGACGTAGCCGAAGCGCTTGGCGCAGTCCACGGCATGGGTCACAAGGACGTTGGTATCCGGCTGGTAGATGGCGGGAATGGGGTACACGCCCCAGCAGAGTGCCAGCTGATTGTAGGTCTTTTCGTCGGGGGTAGCCGCCACGATGGGCTCGGCGGGACGGAATTTGGACAGATGCTGGGCTGTGTAGCCCGAGCGGGTTACGGTGAGGATGGCGGCGGCGTGGAGATCACGGGCGGTGGTGCAGGCGGCGTCGCAGATGGCGTTGGTGGCGTCGCCGTAGTCCAGATCGCGGGCGGCGAAGGCGCGATAGGCGCCGATTTCAAAGGCATCCTTTTCCGCCTGGGCGGCGATTCGGCTCATGACCTTTACCACCCGAGCGGGGTGATCGCCCATGGCGGTCTCACCCGACAGCATGACCGCCGAGGTGCCGTCGAACACGGCGTTGGCCACGTCGGTGATTTCGGCGCGGGTGGGGGTGGTGTTGTGGATCATGGATTCCAGCATCTGGGTGGCGGTAATGACCATCTTGCCCGATTGGTAGCAGCGGCGGATGAAGCGCTTTTGCAGGCCGGGGAGGCGCTCGTAGTCCACCTCCACGCCCATATCACCGCGGGCCACCATGATGCCGTTGGCGTGCTTCAGGATTTCCTCAAAATTCTCAATACCCTCGGCGTTTTCGATCTTGGCCAGGATACGGATGTTGTGGCCGCCGTAGTAGTCCAGATAGTTGCGCATGGCGATGACGTCGTCGGCGGAGCGCACAAAGGAGGCGGCGATATAATCCACGTCCATTTCCACACCGAAGCGGAGGTCGGCCATATCCTGCTCCGACAGGTAGGGAATATCCAAATGGACACCGGGGAGATTGATACCCTTTCGGTTGGTCACCTCGCCGCCGATAGTCACCACGCAGGTGATGTCGGTCTCGGTCAGATCGGTGACTCGCAGCTCCAGGCGGCCGTCGTCAATGAGAACGCGGTCACCGATCTTAAGGCAAGCGGGAAGATCGGTGTAGGAGACCGAAACGCAGGTGTCATCCCCCTCCACCTCACGGGTAGTCAGGGTAAAGGTGCTTCCTTCCACCAAGGTGGTCCCACCGTCTCGGAAGGTACGTAGACGCACCTCGGGGCCCTTGGTGTCCAGCATGATGGCGGCAGGAATGCCCAAGCGACTGCGGACGCGGCGGAAGGCTTCGATCATCTCCCGATGGTAGGCATGGTCACCGTGGGAAAAATTGAGTCGAGCTACGTTCATGCCAGCCTTGAGCATTTCGGTCATGACCTTTTCGGAGCGGGAAGCGGGGCCTAACGTACAAACGATTTTTGTTTTCAGCATGGGGGAACTCCTCGTTTTCATATATACTTCCTTTATTATACCACAAAGAAACCCGTTTGTACAGTAGATAAGGAAAAAATATTCCCAAAACAACCCGCTTCCGTATCATTCGGGAGAGTAACGGCTTTGAGCCAATTCTCCTGCCCGTGCCAGCCGATTCCAGGTAACGCGATCCACCCGACCGTCGGGGGGGAGTCGCTGGACGCGTTGAAAATTCTTTACCGCTTCCTCGGTCAAGGGACCGAATACACCGTCCAAGGGAAGGAGGTCGGCGTCCTGACCGTAGAGGGTGATGGCCTCCCTCAGGAGAAGCTGGACTATACCCACGTAGATATTCTCGTCCCCAGGACCCACCGAATAGTCGGTGGGGAAGCGGGGAAACAGGTAGACGGGGGCGGGGCGGGTGTATGCTTCCACCGAGGCGAGGTATTCGCCGAATAGTGCGGCCCAGGTATCGGGGTCAGCAGTTCCCGTGATGGGAAGACCGTATTTTTGCTGGAAGGCCGACAGGGAAGCACGGGTCCGGTCTCCGAAGATTCCATCCTCGTCCACCGGGGGAATGTCGGGGTCGAAGCGGGAAAGCTGACGGAGATAGCGCTGAAGATTGTAGATCGCTTGGGTCTCGTAGGGGGTTGTGGCCATGATGACTCCTTTCAAATT
>JAFQOC010000598.1 GCA_017420845.1 Clostridia bacterium | reverse complement strand
CGGCCAAAGGGGGCAGACTGTAAATCTGTTGTCACTGACTTCGGTGGTCCGAATCCACCATCCCCCACCAGAAAAAAGCCAAGTCGTAAGACTTGGCTTTTTTCAACTTAATCCGCCGCCTGCGGGAGAAATCCACCTTCGGTGGGTGAAATCGCTTCGCGATGAAATCCGCTTCGCGGGGATGGGGAGGCGGATTTAATTTCATCTGAAGCCGTAGGCTGAAGATTTCATCCGAGCCGCGCGAGGATTTCACCGTGCGTAGCACGATTTCTTTGACTTTTGTCTATAATACGTAAAGGCTGAAATCATTTCTGACGATATAATCAAAGACATATTACACGATTGCGGTTCTATCCGAAGAATGCTCATCTCCTCCATCAACACCGCCAAGGAGCGCCAATAATGTTCTTGTACTGTCTCTTTATCCCAAACTCCATGCCAGGTGACGAGATCCACAACGCTCACGACGATTGCGCCGTCTGCAAAGCATGGTCAAAGCGCCGGACCATCAGAAAATTCCAAAAATTGTACTGCGATTTTGACGGGACCAACGTCTTCCGCGTTACGTACAACAAATTCGGCATTGCCGTGTTATCCGATTATTGAAAAGAAAGTAACGTCCCATGAAAGCCCCACCACCGCTCCCGCGGTGGTTTTTTGCGTCCTTCCCTCCCCTCCCTTGACAGAATCCCCCATTCATGGTATAATCATCCCAAAGAATACCCCAACTCATCACGAAAGGGATACGATCATGAAATTCAATCAACGTCTTCTGTCCGTCATCCTCGCCCTTTTGACCCTCTTCTCCCTTTGCGTCCTCCCCGGCACTGCCGAGGCCGCCGAGGACGAGATCACCATCCTCTTCACCCACGACCTCCACTCCCACCTTCTCCCCTCGGTAAGCGAAAGCGGCAAGGGCGAGTACGGCGGCTATGCCCGACTCATGACCGTCATCAAAGAACAGAAGTCCAAGGACCCCGACGCCATCCTGGTAGACGGCGGCGACTTCTCCATGGGGTCCCTGTTCCAGACCGCCTACCCCACCTCGGCCATCGAGCTGCGCATGATGGGTGCCATGGGCTACGACGCCACCACCTTCGGCAACCATGAATACGACTACCTCCAGAGCGGTCTCATCGGTATGCTGAACGCCGCCGCCGACAGCGGTGATGCCGTTCCCACCATTGTCAATGCCAACTACTGGCCTCCCAAGGAGGGGCAGGAGGGCTACTCCGAGGCCATGTGGGATGCTCTCGCCAACTATGGCGTGAAGAAATACACCATTCTGGAGCGGGGCGGGGTGTACTATGTCCTGTTCGGTATTTTCGGCTTTGATGCCGATGATTGCGCGCCCAACTCGGGCATGATCCTGGAGGATCCCATTGAGACCGCCAAGGCCGCTGTGGCAGCCGGTGTGGCCGAATGCGAGGCCGAGTACGGTGTCCACCCCGTGGTGGTCTGCCTCTCCCACAGCGGCACCAGCGGCGGCAAGGGGGAGGACTATGAGCTGGCTGAGGCCGTGGACGGCATCGACGTCATCATCTCGGGTCACACCCACACCACCCTGCGGGAGCCTGTGCAGGTCAACGGTACCCTCATCGTCTCTGCCGCCGAGTACGGCCGCAACCTGGGCGTTCTGAAGCTTAGAAAGGACGGTGACGGCGTTGTCCTCAAGAGCTACGAGCTGATCCCCATCGACGAGAACGTAGCCGAGGATCCCGCTATTTCCTCCCTGGTGGAAGGCTTCAAGGCCGACGTGGAAGCGGATTACCTCTCCAAGTACGGCTACACCTTCGATCAGGTGCTGGTGAACAATCCCTATACCTTTGACACCGTCAAGCAGGTATCGGCGACTCCTCACGAATCCACCCTCTGCAACATCTTCTCGGACGCCTACAAGCGGGCCGTGGAACAGGCTACGGGCAAGCGAGTGGACGTGGCCATCACCGCCGCCGGGGTCATCCGCGGAAGCCTCCCCGTGGGGAAGGTCACGGTCTCGGACGTGTTTAACGCCGCTTCTCTGGGCGTTGGCACCGAAGGCGAGCTCATCGCCATCTACCTGACGGGTAAGGACCTTAAAAACGCCATCGAGCTGGACGCCTCGGTCCAGCCCCTCATGACCTCCGCCCAGCTCTTCATGTCGGGTGTGGAGTATTCCTTCAATCAAAGCCGCATGATCTTCAACAAGGTGGACTACGCCATGCTCCGAGGCGAGGACGGCACCCTCACCGAGATCGAGGATGACAAGCTCTACCACGTGGTAGCGGGGATGTATATGGGTCAGATGCTGGGCTCCGCCGAGGAGACCTCCATGGGCATCCTCACCATCACCCCCAGGGACGAGCAGGGCAACCCCATCGCCGTGGAGGATCTGGTGAACTACGTGGTCAAGACCGAGAGCGGCGCCAATCTCAAGGAATGGTACGCCATCGCCGACTACCTCGACAGCATGGAGGGGGATCTGGACAGCCGCTACGCAGAGCCCGACGGCCGCAAGGTGGTCTACAAGAGCCTGAATCCCATCAAGCTTCTGCGCAACGCCAACATTTTCACCTATACCGTGTTGGTGCTGATCGTAGGCATCATCACCGCCATCGTCTTCATCATCCGCGCCGTTGGCCGCAAGCAGAGAAGAAAAAAGACGGCGTGACCGTCTCTTCCCCGGAGGTATTCTATGTCTGTTGATCTCCATACCCATTCCAAGAGCTCCGATGGCTCTCTGCCCCCCGCCGCTCTGGCGCAAGAGGCCAAGTGCCTGGGACTCACCGCCGTCGCCCTCACCGATCACAATACCGTGTCGGGAATCCCCCAATTCATGGCTGCGGCCGCCCGCCTGGACATCACCGCCGTAGCGGGAGTAGAGCTTTCCACCGTCTGCGACGGCCGTGAGCTGCACCTGCTGGGGCTGTTCATCCCCCCTGAGCACTACGAGTCCATCACCGCCCTCACCAAGCGGTACCGCGACTGTAAAGAGCAGAGTAATATTGATCTGGCCGGCCGCCTCACCGCCGACGGCTATACGGTGGACTACGAAAAGCTCCGCCGTGAAAACCCCGACCGCGTCATCAACCGTGCCCTCATTGCCGAGGTGCTCATGGCAGAGGGACACGTTCCCTCGGTCAAGGCCGCCTTCGACACACTTTTAGGGGAGGGTATGGGCTATTACACGCCCCCCGAGCGACTGGATTTCTTTGATGCTATCCGCTTTCTCCGAAGCATCCACACCCTTCCCGTGTGGGCACACCCCCTCCAGTACGCGGACGAGCCCACCGTTCGTTCCATCCTTCCCCGCGCCGTAAAAGCAGGCCTTCTCGGCATAGAGGTCATGCACTCCTCCTATGAGGAGGACACGGTCGCCCGCGCCAAGGCTCTGGCCGACGAATTCTGTCTTCTGTACAGCGGAGGAAGCGACTTCCACGGCACGGCCAAGCCCACCGTCAAGCTGGGGGTGGGAAGCAGTACCGCGGGAAGTCTGAATATTCCCGATGAATATTTTGAAAAGCTTTACGCGAGGGCGAGGGGACTTTAAAATTGCAGCTTGCCCCATTCTCGCTTTTCGCGACCCCGACTCAACCAATTTGCGATTGACCCGCCCTCCGTTTCATGTTATCCTATGGGTACTACCTCCCTGCAGAAAGGAGTCTTCCATGAACCGCCCCATCATCCCTGCGGAAAACCCCGACCTCATTGCCTTCGTCGAGAAGAACCGACGCCGATTCCTGACCAAATGGCTGTTCTCCACCGCCCTGACCACCATCCTCGCCGCCGCCTGCTTCGGCCTCGCCACGAGAGCATACGGCCTTCTCGTCGCCATTCTGCTGGCGCTGACTCTGATCCTCCTTCCCTTCCTCCTCTGCGGCGGCATTGAGTGGGTCACCGACAAGGGCTTTACCGGTACCGTGACACGCATGGACTTTTCGGTGCGCCTTGAAATGCACGGCAACACAGGCAATATTACGGTTAAGAACACCGCCGGCCACAAGCGGCTTGTGCGCTCCGGTGCGGGACAGGCCAACTACTGCCGAATCACGCTGCGCACCGACGAGGAGGATTTCAAAACTCTCACCCTCCGCCTCCCCGGGGATTCCGAGTCCTTTCCCCTCAAGGAGGGCGACCGCATCGTCAAATATCGTGGCCTTCCCTACCCCGCCATTTTGGGGTGCAAAACACCCCTCTGCCCGATCTGCGGATTCATGGACGCCGACGGGAAAGGCACCTGCCGGGCATGCGACAGCTCCCTGATCGTTTTGTCGGAGGATCCTTTCCTCCATGATTGACCCCTTATACTAATTTCCGATTAAAATCTTGAACCTTGTCTGCCCTCTCCGTCACGCCAAGGGCGTGCCACCTCCCCCAAAGGGGGAGGCTTATGCAAGGCTCTCCCTTTGGGAGAGCTCCCGCGAAGCGGGTGAGAGGGTAAAACAAATTCAAGGTTTTAAAAGCAAATTGGTATTAAAACAGCAAATCCCCCGCCGCTGCCCGAATCAAGGGTGGCGGCGGGGGGTTTTGCTATATCTATGTTACAGCTTTTCGTCCATGCGGCAGGGGATAAGCCTTCCGTCGCGGACACGGTAGGTGGCGACCTCGTAGGTACCCAGGGTCAGGGTCTCGCAGAGGTCGAGGGTGGGACACTTGACCGTAACGGCAGCCTGGGCGGCGGTGGGGTTGAAAAGACGCACCAGCCAGTCGGCGGCGCTGCCAGCGCAGTTCTCGGTTTTTTTCAGGGCCGTCAGAATCACGGGAGAATCCTTCGACAGAGTCAGGAAGGGAACTCGGCCAGCGGGGATGCCATCGGGATCAAAGCCGTCCCCCGAGGGGAAGATATTGACCGCCATGGGGGTCTCGTTGAAGGTCAGGGCGGCGCGGGCGGTATCGGTATCGGTAACGTCTCCCGCGATCAAGCGGACCGAGAAGTCCCGCTCGCCCTGCTCCATGTAGTCGGCGTGACGGTCGGAGGG
>JAFQOC010000597.1 GCA_017420845.1 Clostridia bacterium | reverse complement strand
GTCTCCTCGTAGTCGTGGCCGTCGGCGCAAGAATCCTCCGGCTCTGTAGACTCCTCCGGATCCCGCACCGTCACCTCATGAGGCGTCTCGGTCTCGGGGCTCAGGAAGGGGAACAGCGACCCGAACAGATCTCCAAAGGGGTTGCCGGAGGGCGTCCCCGAGGGGGGCGTAAGACCTCCCTGTCCGATCAGATCATTCATGCCGCTGATCAGCCACACGTTCAATCCCACGGTCAAAGCAATTGCCGCCGCTACCACCATGGGAAGCCACTTCTTGAATCGCCTTTTGTTTTTCTTAGGCTCACCGATCGGGTCAGACAGGATCACCCCGCCCCCCGTTGCCTCGGAGCTTGCGGAGGCTTCAGCCTCGCGGTACAAAGCCGCCAGCCGCCGGGGCTCGGCCTCCAGCACGAGATCGTCGCGAATGCGGCCGATAATGCCGTGGATCTGCTGCTCTCTCATAGCTTGAACCCCCTTTCGGTCAAATAGACCCGCAACCGCTCACGGGTGCGGTGCAGCTTCACCCACACAGTGTTCTCGCTCATGCCCTGCTCCTCGGCGATCTCGGCGGCAGAGAGGGAGTACCAGTAGCGCTGTACGAACACGATACGGTCTTCCTTGGACTGCTGATCCAGAAATTCGCTCAGCAGATCCCCCAGCACGCTGTCGCTGTTCCCGCCATCCGACAAGGGAAGGCAGGTCTCCAGCTCGGACAGGGACACATCCAGGTCGCGGTTGCGCTTGGCGGAGTGAAGATCGCGGTGACGGTTGAGGGAAAGATTGCGAACGATGCGAGCCAGAAACAGCTTCAGGGAATTGGGGCGGGTGGGCGGTATGGAATTCCACGTCTTTAAGTAGGTATCATTCACGCACTCCTCGGCGTCGGGCTCGGAGTGGAGGATGTTCATGGATACCGCCGTACAGTACGCGCCGTACTTGTCCGCCGTGTGACGGATGGCCTGCTCGTCACGGTCGAAGTATAGCTCAATGATGCGATCGTCTTCCATAGTCATCGGTTGTCTCCTTTCGGGGTATCCCCATTATACCACAAATCTCGCTTTTTGTCAGCGAAAAACAGAATAACGGGTCAAATTTTCGGATGATCGGCGGTGAGCCTCTGTATCCCTCACTATATAAGACACGGTTTTTTGCCAAAACCTTACAGCGTTTTGAAAAAAATCTATTTTTTTAACGTTTCGAAAAAATTGCAAAACGCCACCTCCGCCGCGCAAAGGCCTCCGTCCCCCCCGAAAGCAGACCCGTGCGAAAGGATCCTGACAGCCTCAAAAAAGAAGCAGCCGCCTCGTGCCCGAAGCGGCCGTTCCTTTATATACTGCTGGGATTGAAATCAATGCTGAGCATGGGCTTGCGGCCGCCTCCCGCCTCCCGGGAGAAGGAGGTCAGTATGGCCCCAAACAGAGCGCGTGCACGCTTGTTCAGGCGGCACTTCACCACCATCCGCATCCGATACACGTTGTCCACACGGTAGACGGGAGCCTCAAATGGACCGAAGGCCACCACGGGCACGTCCCGATATTCCCCGGCATTCAGCCGACGAAGCTCCTCCGACAGGCGAAGGGCAGCCTTTTGCAGCTCCTTTTCCTCGGGGGATGTCAGGGTCAGAAGGACCATGTCACAGAAGGGGGGGAATTGGAGCAGACGGCGGAGACGAATCTCCCCGTGGAAGAATTTTTCGTAGTCCTGAGCGCAAGCCAATCGAATGATATCGCTGTCGGGATTCATGGTCTGGATGATAGCCAGGCCCTCCTTGTCGGCGCGGCCTGCCCGTCCGATGACCTGGGTCAGCATGGAGAAGGTCCGCTCCCCGGCGCGGTAGTCGTCCAGATACAGGGACATATCCGCCATGAGCACGCCAACCAGGGTGACATCGGGGAAGTCGTGCCCCTTGGTAACCATCTGGGTCCCCAGCAGAATATCCGCCTCATGATGGCGGAATCCCCCTAAAAGCTGATTGTAGGCCGCTTTGGTTGTGGTGGTATCGGCGTCCATCCGCAGAACGCGGGCCGTGGGAAAGGCGGTCTTCAGCTCCTCCTCCACCCGCTGGGTTCCGTAGCCCATGAGGATCAGGTGGGGGGATCCGCAGCCGGGGCAGGTCACGGGGACGGGGCCTCGGGTACCGCACCAATGGCAGACCAGCTCTCCCTCATGGGTATTTCTCTTGATGTGGTAATTCATGGCCACCGAGCAACGGGGGCAGGAAATGGCCTTACCGCAGGAGCGGCACACCGTCTGGTGGCTGTAGCCCCGTCGGTTGAGGAACAGCACCGATTGGTTCCCTTCCTCCTTGACTCGGGCCAGCTCGGCGGCCAGCTCGGTACCCAGCGGGGACAGATTGCCCTGGGCGCTCTCTCCCCGCATATCCACGATGCGGACCTCGGGGAGGCGGGCTGAGCCGTAGCGCTTGGTCATCTTGATCAGGGTGTACTTCCCCTCTGCCGCCTTCTGATAGCTATCCAGAGAGGGAGTGGCCGAGGCCAGAAGAAGCAGAGCGTTTTCGGTGGCACAGCGATACCGCGCGATATCCCGGGCATGGTACTTGGGATCCTGATCCGACTTGTAGGTATGCTCCTGCTCCTCGTCCATAACGATCATACCCAGGTGGGGCATGGGCGCAAAGACCGCCGAGCGGGTGCCCACCACAATGGGGGCTTCTCCCGCCAGAATACGGCGGTAGGAGTCCAGCCGCTCCCCGGCGGATAAACCCGAATGGATCACCGCCACCCGATGGCCGTAGCGGCTATGGAAGATATGAAGCATCTGGGGGGTAAGACCGATCTCGGGGAGCAGAACGATGGTTCCCTTCCCCCGATCCAGCATACGGTCGATCATTTCCAGAATGACGCAGGTCTTGCCGCTTCCCGTCACGCCGTGAAGCAATGCGGCCTTGGGCTGACCCGACAGGGCAAGGCCCTCCAGCGTGGCCACCGCCTCGGCCTGCTCCTCGCTGAGGGAGAAGGGTGTGCGGACACCGCCTCCCACCTCTGGGGGAGAAAATTCGGTGACCTCCCGCTCCTCAACGGCCAAAAGGCCCTTGGTCACAAGGGCTTTCAGTTGAGCTCCGCCGGCTCCCGAGCGCTCCTTAATCCGGGCGGCGGTCAGCCGTTCCTCGGTGGCAAGCATGACCTCCAGAGCCTTTTTTTGAAGATCGGAGGTCACCCGCACAGCCCCCTTGTCCCCCCGCAGAGCGGCCTCAATCTCGGATAGGGGACAGGCGGGATAGTAGTAGGACAGGGTGGGCACCTCGGGCTGACGGACCTCCAGCACGCGCCTGATCAGCCCCTTGTCGCAAAGGCGGGTCAAAGTGGCCGCCGCCTTAGCCCCAAAGCGGTTCTTGACGGTCTGGGTAGACACGGTGCCGCGGGAGCGGACGTACTCCAGAACCATCAGATCCGAGGCAGACAGGCCCGTCCGACGGCTCTCCAGACGGAGGGGATCCAGGGGGGACACGGAGTAGTATTCCACCAATGTAGCCAGCGCCGAGGCAGGCACCACGGTGCGGACCGCCTCGCCCAGAGTGCAAAGGGTGGTTTCCTTCAAGTAGAAGCAAAGGCCCAGCTGACCCTCGGAGAGGAACAGTTTCTCGCGGCATACCCCGTCAATGGGCTTGACCCTTTCAGCAGGTAGGTCCCGAGGCAGCTCGGAGGCATCCCCCACCGAGACCACCACGGCCAGCTGCTTGCGGTTGCCCCGTCCGAAG
>JAFQOC010000596.1 GCA_017420845.1 Clostridia bacterium | reverse complement strand
TACAGGATGCCCGCGGCAAGGGTCGCCAGGAACACGTACAGGGAAACAAGGGGATCCATAGTGCCTCCTTTCATCCGATTACGGCCAAGCTCACAACTCTATGTACTGCGGTACGATATCCGCGTACGTCCCGTTGGGCAGTCTGAACCCCTTGGGGATCACCCCCAGACGGGTAAAGCCCACCTTCTCATACAGGTGGAGTGCCACGGTATTGGTAGCCACCACGGCGTTGAACTGCATGACCCTAAAGCCGTGAGCCTTGGCCTGCTTCAGGCTGTCCCGCACTAGGGCCTCCCCTACGCCCCGCCCTCGGGCGTGACGGGCCACGGCGTAGCTGGCGTTGGCGATGTGACCGCAACGGCCGACGTTGTTGGGGTGGAGGATGTACATCCCCAGCACCTCGCCGTCCTCGTCCACCGCCACGGCGGTCAGGGTCTGCTCGGCGAAGAAGGCGGCGCCCGCATCGAGGGTCAGCGGCTCGGTCTGGGGAAAGGCTACCCCGTCCTCCACCACCTGATTCCAGATGGCCACGGCGGCGGGAATGGTATCGGGGGTCACGGGAATGACGGAGTAGGGCATGGCGGCCTCCTGTTTCATAGTATGACGCGGGCGGCTTACGCCTTGAAGCTGTCCGCCACCGTGGTGGCCAGTACGTCGCACCGCTCGTTGTAGGGGTGTCCCGCGTGACCGCGCACCCAGACGAATTCCACCTTGTGGCGATCCAGCTGGGTGAGCAGGGCATCCCACAGCTCGGGATTGAGGGCGGGGGTCTTGTCTCCCTTGATCCAGCCCTTGGCCTTCCAGGATCGGGCCCAGCCCTTGGTGATGCCGTCGATGACGTACTTGGAGTCGGAGGTCAGGGTGACCTCGCAGGGCTCCTTGAGGGCGGACAGGGCGGTAATGACGGCGGTGAGCTCCATGCGGTTGTTGGTGGTATGGGGCTCTCCTCCCGACATCTCCTTTTCGATGCCGTTGTAGACCAGGATGGCTCCCCAGCCGCCGGGGCCGGGATTGCCGCGGCAGGCACCGTCTGTGTAGATATCCACGTGCTTCATGGGTATACGTTCTCCTTTTCGGGACAGTACTTCGTCCATTATAACACAGTTCTCCCAAAAAATCAATCCCGCGCCGCGCTTTTTCGGGTGTCGCGAATCAAAAACTTTCCGTGCCCTTGACAAGCCCCCCCGGGATATGCTATACTGACGGTGAAATGCACCCTAAGAAAGGCGGTACCCATCATGACCCACTACCCCATCGGTATTATCTCCGACACCTACAAGGACCGACCCGCTTTGCGCCTGACCACGGCGACCCTCTCCGCTCTGATCCTGCCCGAGGACGGAGGCAAGCTGGTCTCGGTGATCGCCGCCTCCGACGGCTTTGAGTTCCTATGTCAGAATCCCGCCCCTACCTATAGCCGACTGGCTTACGACGGCTCCTACGTGGATTCCGAGTGCTCCTCCTGGGACGATATGTTTCCCACCATTGATCCCTATACCCCTGCCTCGGGAGAATACGCGGGGGTGACCTACCCCGACCACGGTGAGGTCTGCCGTCTGCCCATGACCGTGACCGTGGAGGGGGATTCCTTGATTTTGTCCTGTGTCTCCCGCCTGTTCGCGGTGGATTTTTCCAAGACCCTGACTCCCGAGGCCGACGGGGCCCTGCGGATCACGTATACACTTTCCAACCGGAGCAGGGAGGATTTCCCCTATATCTGGGCCGCCCACTGCATGATGAGGGGAAGCAACGATCTGACAGTCGCCACTCCCTACGGTGAGGACGCGCCCGCAGCCTACATGTTCGGCCCCGACGGCCGTGAGACCCTGCCCCGTGACCGTCTCACGGGCTACCGTCCCCGGGAGGGCGCTGCCTACAAGTTCTACTACACCGAGCCTACCCTCGGGGGCTTTCTCCGCGCCCACTACGGGGCATCGGGGCACTCCTTTGAAATGGACTATCGGGAGAACGCGTCCGCCATTCCCTACGTGGGTCTGTGGATCAACAACGGAAGCTTCAAGGAGACCTACAACATCGCTCTGGAATGCGCCACCGCCCCCTACGACGCGCCCCACAAGGCCATGGAAAAGGGATACTGCTCCGTCCTCGCGGCAGGGGAGACCAAGACGTTTTCGGTTCGTGTGAGAGTGGTTTGAGGGAGGGGCAGGGTGTTTGGGTTGCCAATAACTCCTACATTGGGTTGTCAAATATCACATGGTCGTGTCAAAACCCACCGCCAAACCCAAATTTGAAGGATGGCTGAATCGTTCCTCCATTCGTTATATCCCCCATAAGCTCCCATTCGTTTTCCCTC
>JAFQOC010000595.1 GCA_017420845.1 Clostridia bacterium | reverse complement strand
TGTTGTATAATTACCTCGCTTTCTTGTAGGTTTTTTGTAGCAATTAAATTATACAACAAAGCAAGCGGTTGTTCAAGCCCTTTCGGTTTTGAACAACCGCTTTTTTTGATTTTTGGGGGAGTTAATGACTCAGCCCCTTTGCATTTTACAAATTCATTACGTATCCGGCAAATACTCACCCAAAGGCAGACCGGGCCATGCCTCCAGATTGCTCTCCAGAACGTACTGGTACATGTAGAAGTAGTCGGGGTCATCATTGTACTCATCAATCATGAGGTATCGGCCGGGCTCATCAAAGCCCTCGTTACCGCCGATCATCCAGATGTAAGTATCACCCAGATTGCTGATCGCATCCAGCATATAGAGGTCAGCGTAGTAGGCGTAGCCATTGATGCCCTCGGCGTTGGGAGTGGAGTCGTCGTAAATATTACCGTAGTTGAAGATAAAGTCCACATTCTTAAACTCAAAGTAGAGACGGTAGTCACAGAAGTCCTGGGGAATCCAGATGGAGAGACAGATATCGGTGTGCTCGCGCATATGGACGGAACCGCCGCCAATGTCCTCCAGATGGTAAATGGCTTCCTGGACCGAGTAAAAGTACTCGCCGTCGTTGGTCTGACAGATGGCGTATCCGAAATCGTAACGGCCGTCGTACGCGGTGGTTTTGCCGTCGTAGCTTTTCCCGACGGGAATGAGGTTGTAGAAGGGATTATTGGGGTCATCATCGTCCCAATCCTCGCGGTATTTCTTGGTAGGCTCTGCGGAGGGGGTATCATCCTCGGTCGGGGCTTCGGTGGGCGCTTCCGTGATCCCTTCGGTGGGGACTTCGGTAGGAGCCTCGGTGGGTGCTTCGGTCGGTGCTTCGGTAGGAGCTTCGGTTGGGGCATCGGTCGCAAGGACTTCCACGGTGGTCTCGTCGGCGTCCTCGGGCACACATGCGACAAGGGATGTCAACATCAGGCAAAGAGTCAGAAGAATTGCGAAAATTTGCTTTACTTTCATGGGAAACCTCCTTTTATGTTTTATGAATGAACGTTTTTATTTTTTTATTTTTCCTTTGTTTTTGATGCCTTGGGTGCTAAGCTTAGTATCTGCTCCCGCACACGGCCTTGATCCCGGGCTTCCCATACCAGGAACAGTGTAGCGATACTCAACACAAAGCCCGCACCGATCGGGGACGCAAAGCTTTCTCGGATGCCGGCAGCTACCATGATCAAGGCGATTATAAAGAAATACGGGCTACTGAAAATGGTGCAGGAGATCGTACATCCTTCACCACGGGGTTTGACGGTGAATTCAAACCAAACCTTGAGGCTTTGAAGCGACCCATGACGGTTGCGGCTTCCATTCTCATAATAGCCGTTGATCTCGTTATCGTTGCGATAGGTATGAAGGCCAACGCGCGGATTATCAAAAGAATTGAAGGGGTTAAAGGGATTATGCCTTTCGGTGGCCATGAAGCGCTCAAATCGCTCCAGAACCATTTCAGCAGGGAGATCACATTTGTAACAAAATATCCGCATGGCTTATCCCTGCTTCTCGTCGAAGATACGGTCTGCCAAAGCGACGAAATCCCGAATATCCAACCGCTCACCCCGAATGTCGGGACGGTGGCCGCACTCCTCTATGATAGCGGTCAGGGTATCCTTGGGAATCTCGGAGAAGCCCGCGGAAAGAGCGTTAGGCAGCGTTTTCCGCCTTTGCTCAAAGGCGGCGCGAATGGTGCGGAACAGGGTCTCTTCGTCCTTGGGGACATAAGGCTTTTCCTTGTGGAGCTTGATGCGCACCACAGTAGAATCTACCTTTGGCGCGGGAATGAAGTTTCCTGCCGAGACCTTGAAGAGCTTCTGTGCCTCACCGTAGTACTTGAGGACTGCGGTGATGGCACCATATTCTTTACTTCCTGCGTTGGCGCAAAGGCGATCTGCCACCTCAGACTGGATCATGATGGTAATGTACTCAAAGGGTAGTCCCGACTCAAGAAGAGCCATGAGGATGGGTGTGGTAATGTAATAGGGAAGATTGGCACAGACAGAGACCTTCCCTGCCTCAAAGGCAGGCCTCAGAAGCTCCCTCAGATCCACCTTCATAACGTCGGCGTGAACCACGTCTACAACGCCCTCGGGGCAGTCCTGAAGAGTGTATCTCAGAACGGGGATAAGACCGTTATCGATCTCCACGGCAATGACCTTGCGGTAGCGGAAGGCCAACTCCTGGGTCAGCACTCCGATGCCGGGACCGATCTCCAAAACGGTAGCCTCGGGGGTATCCGAGCAGGAATCGGCGATGTCCTCCACAACTGAGATATTGGTGAGAAAGTTTTGTCCGAACTCCTTGCGGAAATGGATATTGTAGATGGACATGATGTCCTTGATAGTGCGGATATCGGTTAAATTCATGGATTTCACCTTTTTTCTGTATTCTTCTTTTATTTTACCATAATTTTTCATGAAAATCAAGATTAAATTCAGCTTTGAAGAAAAATAAAGATGCATTTTTACAAAAATATTTTTGAAAAACCTATTGCAAAAAAAATGAGTTTGTGGTATAATACTGCTGTTATGAAAAACGCTGGTGTGGCTCAATGGCAGAGCAGCGGTATCGTAAACCGCAGGTTGCAGGTTCGACTCCTGTCACCAGCTCCAAATATAAATGCCACCCTTTTTAGGGTGGCATTTATATTTGGAAATGGTGATGGGTTCAGATTCAAAGCAAAGACGCCCCGCAACCGCGAGGCGTTCTTTTTTTATCAATTATCCCTCAAAAACGACACTCGTAACGGCCTGATACAGATTCACTCCCTCGGTGAAATCGAAGGTCAGATACAGCTCCCCGCTGTATTCTACACCCGTGAGATCAATTTCCACGGTGGTCAGCATCCATGTTGTGGCGGGGATGGTATATTCAGCGTGAGCTACGATAGAATCCTCAGCGGGAAACAACTCACCCTTGGTGTCCATATCGGTCAGCATGACTCGCTTTTGGGTGGTCTCATAATCGGCAACAGTCGCGGGGCTTGCGCTGGTGGAGTAGGTGATGATTACCTTATTGTACTTGGACAGGTCGATGCTTCCCAGATGAATGGCTCCCTGGTAGACCAGAGGGATCTTGACACCGTCCTTGATGGCGGGATCACCAAACATGTCTACAAGATCGTCCACGCAGGTGTCTTTATCGGCGGTGGTGAAATGGGTCTCAAACAGAGGCAGGCTGCTGGAAACGGTTGTCTTTTCCAGATCAACGGTCAAGGTCTCGGGCTCCGTAACAGCCTCTGTGGTGATCTCCTCGGTGGTTATTTCTTCGGTCGTGGCCTCCTCGGTGGGGACCTCAGTGCTCTCCTCGGTGGTTACTTCCTCGTCAGTGATGTCCTCGGTGGGGGCCTCTGTCCCGGATTCGGTGGGAGCTTCGGTGGCCTCCTCACGGGGAGCGGTAGTGTCAGCGGCAGTGGTATCGTTGGCATCGGACATGCTGTCACACGCGGCGAAGGTCAGAGCGCAGACGGCCAACAAAGCGAAGGCAAGCATCAGGATTCGATTCTTCATAAAAGGGTTCTCCTTGTTTTCGTATTTGGGGCTTGGCCGAGGATATCTCTCCTCGATTACAAAGCGGCTTCATTATACCATGGAAAATGAAAAAAGTCAATAGCAGTATGATCTTTTAGGTATGTAATTATCTCCAAAAAAGCATCCCAACGGTAAGGGATGCTTTTTGTGGTTTTACCAGCCGAACTCATCATAATGAGGCTCGATGATCTGCTTATTGTAGTCGTTACCACCGGGAAAATTGGCAGACTTGAGAATACCGGGTGTGAAACCGTCGCGGAGCATCTTCTCAACGCAGACCGAGGTCAGGCTCCACATGATATAATCGGAGGATATTCCCGAGGAGGCAGCAAAATGAGCCTCCAGCCCCTCTACTTCCAGCATAGCCTCAGCGGCAGGAGCGCAGTTATCCAAAGCAAGAGTCACGAACTCATGGAGCTTTTTGCCGGACTCATGGACGGGATCCACCTTGGAAGCGTAGACCATGGAAGTCAAGGCAATCACGTGGACACCCTTTTCCATGCAGTCCCAGGCGAGGTCCACAACAGGCTTGGTCCTGCCGGACACCGAGGAAACGAAAAGAACGTCACCGGGCGTCAGCTCGGTCTCCCCCGGCTTGTACTCCTTGTAAAAGATGGGGCCGCCGCCGCGATAGATGAGGTCCATCTCAATGCCGTGAACAATATGTCCGAGGTCGATCTTGTGGCCGGTCTCAACCGCGTTGGCAACAATCTCGCCGGCCTTGAAAATATTTTCTCTCTGGGTCTCGCGAACAGTCTTGAGTAACGCGTCTACGGCTTCGTGATATCTGTCGATGAGCATGGTGAGTTCTCCTTTTTTATTATTTACATGTAAAAAATATTGTTCTGATGCTCGGCGATAACCGCCTTGTTGTAGGCATCGCCGCCGTCAATGTTGCCGCTCATGAAAACAGGGGGCTTAATGCCCTTCTCCCAAAGAATTTCGGAAGCGCGAGCGGTAACGGCATTGAGAATAGCGGCTCCAATCACAGTTGAGGAGGAGGCCAGCTTTTGCCCAAAGCCGGGAAGCTGAATGGTAGCATCGCCATGGTCTCCGTGATTGTCAATCAGGATGGAGGCAAAGTCGTGGAGCATTTTCCCCGAGGGGTGACGGGATGTGACCGATGTGGCGGTGTTCATGTTGGTGACCACAATAACGGTCATTCCCTTCTCGCGGGCGCATTCCGCCATGTCGATGGTAACGGCATTGCGCCCCGACACCGAGTGAATAATGAGAACGTCCCCTTCCTTACACGGCTCATTGTTCAGAATGATCCTGCCGTAGCCCGGAATGCGCTCCATCTCGCTGGTCATGGTAGGAGGAGACAGTTCCAGCATCATTCCCGGTGCTCGGATGGGATTGACGGTAACCATACCGCCTGTGCGATAGAATAACTCCAAGGTAATCAGACCTGCATGGTTACAACCAAAGCCAAAAATTGAGTGTCCCTCCTCGTTGGCGGCCGCCAGCACACGCGCCGCCGCCTCCATGGGAGCAATCTCGGCCTCGAAAACCTCCGCCAGAATTTCTGAGATACGGTTATAGTAATTTTGAATGACAGACATGATATATTCTCCTCTTTGCAAAAAACGGGAATTATTTGAAACCGTCAACGATACAGAAAATCTCCAAATCCTTTGTCCAAAGCCACCTTAAGTGTGTCGGGACATACTCCCTCGGAAAGAGCTCGGAGTACAACACAACCAACAACAGCTTCATAGACAGGCGGGCAAACCTTTGCCTCGGGATAATTCAACTCAATTTCGCGGGCAAACACCTCAAACATGCGAGGGTGACCCTTCCATGCGCTTCCGGTCACGGCAACGGTTCCGTCCCATTCCGATCGATGCTTTTCAATAACCGTGCGGGCTTGGATCGCCATTTCCAGAGCGGCGTGCTCATATATACGAATGGCGGTTTGATCTCCGGCGTGTGCCGCCTTGGAGCAGAGACGGGCAACTGAGGCAACCTTGTGCCTTGCGTCAGGATCAGTGGCCAAAGGCCGAACCATATCCCACAGATCATTCAGCCCCCACTCTTCCTTGATGAGATCATAAAGCATGGATTTTTCACGACGCCCGTCAGAGGAATAAATAGCAGCCTTCAGGGAACGGAGACCGATCTCGTAGCCACTTCCCTCATCTCCCAAAAGAGG
>JAFQOC010000594.1 GCA_017420845.1 Clostridia bacterium | reverse complement strand
TGGGCGCAGACAGCGGCCACGTCCGCGTCGCAGGAGGAGCGCATGGACACACGGTAGACCCCCTCGGCCTTGGGCTGACGGATGGCGACGGCCACCTGCACCCCTTGCAGACCTCTGGCTACGTCCACCAGAGTCCCCAGATGCTCGTCGGTGAAGCCGTACTGCTCCATGACTTCATAGGGCATATCCACGATGCCCAACCTGCCGTCGGCGTAGAGCTTCAGGCGGTCAAAGCCCACCTTCTCGGCCTGGAGGAGCTTGTAGGACTTCACCCCAAAGAGGCGGTGGTTGAGATCCGCGGAATCGAAGCCCGCCTCCAGAAGGGCGGCGGCGGCGCGGTGGGTCTCGGGGGAGGCGTTGCTGTAGCGGAAGCAGCCCGTATCCGAGCTGACGGCGGCGTACAGAAGGCGATCCACCCCTTCGGGGATGGCGGTAAGACGGCCCATCCGCACCAGCTCACGGGACAGGCGGTAGATCAGCTCTCCTGCGGAGGAGGCCGAGCCGTCGATGTAGCCGTCGGCGTACATCTCGCCTTTCGCGTGGTGGTCGATCATGAGGTCAAATTTACCCTCGTAGTCGGGGAACAATACCCCTGCCTGGGCAGGGGAGGCGGTGTCCACCGAAATGATTTGGGTGGGCGTGAAATCGGCAGGAAGATTCTCCTTCAGGATACTGTCCTGCATCCCCTCGGTGAGGAAGCGGAGCCGCTCGGGGATCTCGTCCTCGCAGACGCAGTAGACGGTACAGCCCATGGCCTCCAGGATCAGCTGTAAGCCAAAGCCCGCGCCGATGGCGTCCCCGTCGGGGTGGCGGTGGAAGAGGATGAGGGTAGGCAAGCCCGCAGGCAGACGGGCGGCGGTCTCGGTTAAGGTGAGCTTCTGATACATGGCGGGATCAGTCCTCATCCTCGTCCAGGAGATCGTCCAGAGCGGAGGTCTCGGCGGTCTCCTCGGGGGCGTCCTCGGTGTAGGTGAAGCCGCTGATGATCTTCTCGATGCGGGCACCATACTCAATGGAGGTGTCCTCCACGAAGGTCAGCTCGGGGGTGATGCGGAGGTTGAGGCTCTTAGCCAGCTGACCCCGGATATAGGGGGCGGAGGACTCCAGACCCTTCTTCACGGTCTTCTTGTCCCCCTGCATATGGGAATAAAAGATCTTGGCGTACTTCAGGTCGGGGGTGACCTCCACGCCGGTGACGCTGACGAAGGCCTCGCTGACGCGGGGATCCTTGACGGTACGGATGATCTGGGCCGCTTCCTTGAACATCTCCTCGTTGATGCGGCTCTGACGGTATTTAGCCATGGTGTTTCTCCTTTTTCGGTTTGTTGAGGGGCTTCAAATTTGGGTTTGTCGAATCGTTTGCAGGAACAAATCGGTGCGTTTTGGTTGGCGGGCGCACACATAGGTGCGCCCCTACCGAGCATTAAAAAGTCGAAATGTTATGATCCTAAATATAAAAATCAGGGTAGGGGCGCACCTGTGTGTGCGCCCGTTACATAGCGGTCTTATCGTGCATATCCGGTGATAAACGTACCGCTAAACCCCAATTTGAAGCATCCTCTGAACGGTTGCTATAGGAATTGGTGATTTTCAAAAGCTTTCAAATAGGGAACAAAATACATTCTTATGTGTTGTGGTACAGGAAATCGGGGTAGGTAGGGATGGACTCTTGCTGTGTGTATGGCAAAAGAAGATCGCGGCACCAACCCTCATCTGGGAGCCAGACTGCGCCTTGCTTCAATGCCTCGCGTAAAGTCCTTGCACCAGATTCGTGGTCAAATTCCAAGGTGTCGGCAGAATTCCACAGCATGAAGAAAGTCCGTGTGACGGTGCCCATTTTTCCATATATCATTTTCATCTCGAATTTGCAAACAGAAAACGGCTGATCCAAATCTACGGTCGTCTGTTTGTTCTTGTATTGGTTTGTAACGACAGCTCCGTCCACATAGTATTTCGCAGAATAGAGACGGTATGTCCGAAGTCCAATACAAATGAATAGAATCAGAATCAAGAGGCATAGGATGGCAACCGCCATGGTCGGAATCATATTCTCTTTTGTCGCGGTAAAGGCAGAGACCCAAGCAAAAACACTCATTGTGCCCAGTACTACCCAGAGGAATCCGAGCATGAAAGGGGCAAGCCTTTTCTGTTCCGCCATCAAACAACCACTTTGCTTCATGATGCTTTAATCCTTATTTGAAAGTTCTTGAAGGGTAGCGAAGCGGCGACGCGGCAGTGAATGACACCACAGTGTGGTGTCAGAGCCGCGGCGTGACCGAGCCCGCAGGCGAGACTCAAGAGGGGAACTTCTTTCAAGAAGTTCCCCTCTTGCGTTCTTCGCTCCCCCGCTCTTACTGAGCAGCGTCCACGATTGCGGCGAACTTAGCGGCAACCAGGGAAGCGCCGCCGATGAGGCCGCCGTCCACGTTGGGCTTGGACAGAAGCTCTGCGGCGTTCTTCTCGTTCATGGAGCCGCCGTACTGGACCACAGTCGCCTCGGCGATCTCGGCACCGAACATCTCGGCCACAGCGGCGCGGACGTAGCCGTTGCCCTCGTCAGCCTGATCGGCGGTAGCGGTCACACCGGTACCGATGGCCCAAACGGGCTCATAGGCGATGATGACGTTCTTCATCTGCTCGGCGGTGACATTGGTCAGAGCCATCTTGGTCTGGAACTTGAGTAGGGTCTCGGTGTAGCCCAGCTCTCTCTGCTCCAGGGTCTCGCCCACGCAAACGATGGCCTTCAGACCTGCGTTCAGAGCGGCCAGAGTGCGGAGGTTGACGGTCTGATCGGTCTCGGCGAAGTACTGTCTTCTCTCGGAGTGACCGATGACCACGTACTCCACGCCAGCCTCCACCAGCATCTCGGCAGAGATCTCACCGGTGTAGGCGCCGGAGGCCTTGAAGTGGACGTTCTCGGCACCGATCTTGATGTTGGAGCCGGCGGTAGCCTCGATAGCGGCGGGAATGTCGATGGCGGGCACGCAGAGGACCACATCACAGTTGTCCTTGCCGGCCACCAGGGGCTTCATCTCCTCGATCAGCGCCTTGGCGGCGGCGGGAGTCTTGTTCATCTTCCAGTTACCTGCGATTACGTATCTTCTCATGTTTCTTAGGTTCCTTTCGGTTTATTTCAGTTCAAATGTTGCTCCAGCATCCAGGCCAGAACCTCGGGATCGTCGTAGACGTAGACCCAGCAGTTATGACCCACGCCGGGGTAGATTGTCAGCTTGGCGTCACCGCCTTGGGCATTGATCCCCTCCACCATCCTGATGCTTTCCTCGCACTGAATGGAGGCGTCCTGATCGCCGTGGAAGGCCCACAGGGGGGTCCTTGCCAGCTTGTAGGTCTGCCAGACGATCCCCGCACCGCAAACGGGCAGGAGGGCGGCAAACCGATGAGGGCTGGTCTGCCCCCACAGGTAGGTACCTGTGCCACCGTTGGAGAGCCCCGTCAGGTAGACCCGCTTGGGATCCACGGGAAGGGTGGCAATAATATGATCCAAAAACAGGTTCAGGGACTCGATGTACGAGCACCAGAACTCGCCCCAGGGGAGCTGGGGGCTTACGAGGATGAAGGGATAGTCACGTCCCTGTTCGGCGTGCATGGGGTAGCCGTGGATGGCGACACGGTCCAGCTCGGTGGTGCCGTTGCCGCACTCACCCGCGCCGTGGAGAAAGATCACCAACGGGTAGGTCTTCGCGGGGTCATAATCCTTTGGCAGGGCCTGCAGGTAGCCCCAATGCATCCCCGTTTCGGGGACGGTGTAAGACTCGCGTGTGTTCATACCTTCACCTCGTATTCTTTATTTTGGTATCGTGCCCCACGGGGAGGCTGATATGCCTTTGGGCTTTCGCATACCACCTCCAATAG
>JAFQOC010000052.1 GCA_017420845.1 Clostridia bacterium | reverse complement strand
GAAGGTTCTGCACCTCAACTTGCCCGAAGGGCAAATTTCACACTCGCTTGCGAGTATTTCACATGCGCTTCAGCGCATATTTCACGCGCGCAAGCGCATTTCACTTGGGTTTAGCGCAGAGCGATAAACCCAAATTTGAACCCGCCCGAACCCTTCCCCCATGTATGGAGGTGCCCATGACCGAATTTCTTCTGGCCGTAATCGGTGTTCTGCTCATCGCCGTTGCGGCGCTGGCTGTGAAAGTATATACCCTGCGAAAGGCCGCGAGCGAGATCGCCGAGGCCTTTTCGGCGCGTCTGCGGGAGGATACCAACACCCTCATCGACATCTCCTCCCGTGACAGGAAAATGCGGGTGCTGGCCGAGGCGGTGAATCGGGAGCTGAAGCTTTTGCGCCGTCAGAGACAGCAGTTTACCAACGGCGACCGTGAGCTGAAGGAGGCGGTGGCGGGTGTCTCCCACGATCTCCGTACGCCCTTGACCGCCATTTACGGCTATCTGGAGCTTTTGGAGCGGGAGGCGCTGTCCCCCGAGGCCGCCCGCTACGTATCCCAGATCCGCGGCCGTGCCGAGGCTCTGCGGGAGCTGATGGAGGAGCTGTTCCGCTACTCGGTGGTGGCCTCCACCCCCGAGGTATCCCCCGAGCCCGTCAACCTCTGTCGGGTGCTGGAGGAGTCCCTGATCTCCTTCTACGGCTCCTTCACGGGACAGGGCATTGAGCCCGAGGTGGCCATCCCAGAGGAGGAGATCCGACGCAATCTCGACCCCACGGCCCTCACCCGTATTTTCGGGAACATCATCGGCAACGCCATCAAGTACAGCGACGGCGACTTTGCCGTGACCCTCACCCCCGACGGCACCGTGACCTTTGCCAACACTGCCGCCGCCCTGTCCTCGGTGGACGTGGGCAAGCTCTTTGACCGCTTCTTTACGGTGGACTCCGCGCGAAAGTCCACAGGCTTGGGGCTGTCCATCGCCAAGCTCCTGACCGAGCGGATGCACGGGACCATCGGGGCGGAGTACGCGGAGGGGAAATTGGTGATTACGGTGAGGTTTTTGGAGACAGAAGGGTAAATTGGGGTTTATCGGGCTGTTAGTTCGTGCTGACCCTTAGGCATTGCCCTCTCACCCGCCTACGGCGGGAGCTCCCCCAGAGGGGGAGCCTTTCGTGCCATTTTTCAAGAGAAATCCTTTCCCGACAACCGTTTTCCAAAGGCTCCCCCTCTGGGGGAGCTCCCGCGAAGCGGGTGAGAGGGCTAACGAGAAAATTGCCGTGCCCTTCCCGTCAAACAGTTCGCTAAACCCAAATTTGAAGCATTTTGCAATCGCCCAAAAATTGAAAAATAAAAGGAGTAAGCCATGAAAAAGACCATTGTTCTCTGCCTGTCCGCCATCCTTCTGCTGGCACTTACCGCTTGCGGTGATCGCACCCAATCCTATTCCTACTATGAATTCGTATGCGAGGGGGACATGACCGTGACCCACGGCTCGGAGGCCGCGGCCGTGCTGTCCGATGAGGATGAACTGGCCATGCTGAAGCTCTGGGGAAACGCGTGGACGGTCGGGAAGGTCAACGGTGCTTTCGACTACGCGTTTTCGTGGGAGAATACCACCATCCACTACAATTCGAAGCGCGGGGTGTTCCGTCTGGGCGACACCAAGAAGATTCTGGAGCTGTCCGACGAGGATCGCGAGACGGTAGAGCGGATCCTCGGGCTGGACCCCAAATGAGTTGAGGTCATTTTTTCTCAAAAATGCCCTCCGCAACAAAATATTGCTTGATTTTTCCATCCATCGGGCGTATAATGAAGGCATCTCCCCCACGAAAGGAAGCAAGATATGATCGGAAAGCACATCAAGCAGTACCGCGAGCAAAGGGACATGACCCAGGAGGTTTTGGCCGAGCGCCTGTCGGTGACGAGGCAGGCCGTCTCCAACTGGGAGTGCGGTAAGACACAACCGGATATCGAGACCTTACATAGGATCGCAGACGTCTTGGACATATCCGTCGAGGAATTGATCTACGGAGAGAAACGGGAGATGACGGTGGTGCACAACCACTATACCACCCAGCAAGTGACCGAGACCGTGGGCAAGGGTGTGTCCTTCGGCGCGGTGCTGGCCATGGTGATCTCCTACGTCAAGTGGCAGTCCATCGGATGGGCCATGCTTCACGGACTGCTGAATTGGTTCTACGTCATCTACTACATCATCCGCTACGGCTGGAGCTGATCCCACCGAAAAGATCCCACCGAGGGCTACACCTTCGGTGGGATCTTTCTATTCAATTGTCAGAGCATATGGGCTCGCAGCTCCTCGGGGGAAAGGGGTGACAGGTCGGCGGGGGCTACGTCCAGCACCGTGACGCATCCCGTGCGGCCTCTCTGCTTCATGCGGTACACCGCGCGGGCGAAGGCCACCAGGGCGGAGGCGGTGAACTCGGGGTTGGAGTCCAGGCGCAGGCTGTAGCGGATGGTGTGGGTGGACAGTCCGTGGATACCGGTGCGGCCGTTGCGGATGACCTCGCCGCCGTGGGGCAGCCCCGCATGATCCCGCGCCATCTCCTCGGCGGTGATGAAGGTGACGGTGGTGTTATAGTCGGCGAAGTAGTTGGGCATGGTGACGATAGCCTCTCGGATGGCCTCCTTGTCGGCCCCCTCGGCGGCCACCACAAAGCACTCGCGGGTGTGCTTGTCGCGGGTGGTCAGGGTGGGATTCTCGCCGCGGCCTACCGCCTCCAGCGCCTCTGGGACGGGGACGGTGTACTGTCTTGCATCCACCACCCCGGGGATACGGCGGATAGCGTCGGAGTGGCCCTGGCTCACCCCGCGCCCCCAGAAGGTGTAGTCCTGCCCCTCGGGGAGGATGGCCTGACCGTAGACACGGGCGATGGAGAACATACCGGGATCCCAGCCCGCCGAGATGAGGCAGAGGCTGCCCCCCTCACGGGCGGCGGCATCCACCTTGGCGAAGTGGGCGGGGATGTTGGCGTGGGTGTCGAAGCTGTCCACCACGCAAAAATCCTTGGCCAGGGCGGGGGTCAGCTCGGGCAGATCGGTGGCGCTTCCGCCGCAGAGGATGAGGACGTCAATCCCGTCCTTGTAATTCAGAATATCCGCGGCGGCGTACACAGGGGTACCCGTGCGGGTGGAGACGGTGGCGGGATCACGGCGGGAGAAGACCCCGATGAGATCCACGTCGGGGTTCTGGCGCATGGCGGCTTCCACGCCCTTACCTAAATTGCCGTAGCCGTAAATTGCGATCTTCATAAATGTGCCTTTCTGGTTTTGAGTATACCCATACGTATGACGGGCGCACACGCCCCGAGCTTGCGAGGATGGCGCCCCTACCGAGTCAATGCGTCATAGAATGGGGGTAGGGGTGCACGTACGAGTGCGCCCCCATCATTCCGAAACGAAATTTATCCCTTAGAAACGAGGTCGGTCATATTGTACAGCCCCGCGGGACGGTCCTTGCACAAAAACTCGGCGGCGGCCAATGCTCCCTCAGCGAAGAGGGCGCGGTCGTGGGCCTCGTGCTTCAGGGTAATGGTCTGGTTGGGGGTGCCGATGATGACCTCATGCTCCCCCACGATGTTGCCCATGCGGATGGCGTGGATGCCGATCTCGTTTGGGGTGCGCTTCCCCAAGCCGCTGCGGCCCGTGACCACGGCGGCGTCGGGGCGGACCTCGCACAGGGCGCTTGCGATAGCCAGGGCGGTGCCGCTGGGAGCGTCCAGCTTGCGGTTATGGTGCTTCTCAATGATCTCGATCTCGGCCTCGGGCATGGCGGCGGCCACCTGACGGGCGGTGTCGATGAGGAGGGCAACCCCCAGGGAGAAGTTGGCGGCGAAGAACACGGGGATGGCCTCGGCGGCCTTACCGATGGCGGCCTTCTCCTCCTCGGTGTGACCCGTGGTAGCCAGAACCACGGGAATGTTATAGCGCACGGCGTAGTCCAGCAGGGCGGGGGTGGCGGAATGGTGGGAGAAATCCACGATGCAGTCGGCGGTGGTGAACACGGGGTCGGTGGCGGCCGCGAAGTCGGTAGCGCAGGGCATCCCCTCAGCGCCGCAGGCGTTCATATCCACGCCCACCGTAGCGGCGGG
>JAFQOC010000593.1 GCA_017420845.1 Clostridia bacterium | reverse complement strand
GGTATTTTTCCATGCAGTCGATCTTGGCGACGATGTTCTGGGTGTGCCAGGAGCACCAGTAGGACAAACTGTTTTTGTTTTTTGACGGTATCAAAAACATAATTCTCTCCTTTTTTGTTTTTGTTATAAAAATATCAAAAGTAACCTATCTCGGTCACCTGCGACAGTCGGATATCCTCAGAGGACGCGCCCACCATGATCTTGAAATCACCGGACTCCACCTTCCATTTCCAATCGGTACCCAGAAGTTTAAAATCATCAAAGCTCAAGGTGAAGGTGACCTGCTTGGACTCACCTGCCGACAAGGATATGCGGCAGAACTTACGCAACAGCTTCTCGGGCGTCACCACCGAACTGTCAATATCGTTGATATAGAGCTGGACTACCTCGTCGCCGTCCCGCTGACCTACGTTCTTCACGGTAAAGGTCACTTCCTGATCATACGCGCCCAGGGGCTTGACCGAGAGATTACTGTACTCGAAGCTCGTGTAAGACAGGCCGTGGCCAAAGGGATACATCGGCGTCGGATGCCCCTCCAGATATTCACTGGAGCCGCCGGGAAGACGGGAATAGTAGCACGGAACCATGCCCTCGTGACGGGGATAGGACACCGAAAGACGCCCTGCGGGATTGACGTCGCCGGCCAGAGTCTCCACGATGGCCTTGGCTCCATATTCACCGCCAAAGCCGGCCACCACGATGGCCTTACAAACGGAAGTCTCCTCCGAGAGATCCACCGCCTTGCCGTTCTCCAGCACCAGAACCACAGGGGTGCCGGTCTCGGCTACCCGAAGGATCAACTCACGCTGACGGCCTGCCAAAACCAGCTTGGAGCGATCCCTCCCCTCGCCGCTGGTGACGGTATTGTCGCCGCAAACCAGGATCGCCAGCTCGGCATCCTTGGCTATGGCAACGGCATCCTCGATCATATCGTCGATATCGGCTTCCAATAGTTGGTCTCGTTGACACGGACAGTCATGTGGTTGCCGTTACCGGTCAGATCTTTCCATACGGTAGCCTCGTAGTCCTGTACACCATTGGAGTTGTTGGAGGCGTCGTACCAGACGGTCAGACCGTCACGAACGATATCGGTCTTCGTGGCAGCGGAAGCGGGAATGCAAAGGGTAGCGAAGCAAGCCAGAACAAGGGTCATGGCTACGAACAGGGAAAATACTTTCTTGAACGTTTTCATTGTTTCGTTCTTTTCTTGAATTTATTTTGTTTTTGTCCTGCTAAACGGTTCTTTATAATTATACAGTATTCATCGATTTCTGTCAACCGCCAGCACTATCCGCACCATAATCTCGTATAGTCTTTTTATTACCTTTTCATAATATAATATTGAAAAAGAAGCGGAACCATGTTACAATATATTTGTTATCAATAAACAGGCTGTGAGGAACGGTATACAACCGTTTAAAATCGTTGGGCAAATCATTAGTGTGATTGCCGTTATTATATCCTTCGTTACCTATCAAATGAAATCTACCGCCAGATCTTCATAGTCAACGCAGTCGCGACAGGCGTTTCCTGTATCGCCTACGCCCTGCTGGATGGTATCACCGCGCTGGGGCTACACGTCATGTGCTTTATTCGTAATATTTGCTATACGCATGAGGATAAGAACAAATATTGTGCCGTTATCTTCCCCGCCCTGCTGTCGCTGATCATGGCGGTAATGTCTGCCTTTCTCTGGGAGGGGTATCACAGCATCTTTTCGTATTCGGTATCACTCTGAACACGCTGGCTATGGGATATTACAATTCCCCAAATCTGCGCAAGGGTATTCTGCTCACCTCTACCCTCATACTGATCTACAATCTGTTAATTCCCTCTATCGGGGGGAACCGTTAACGAAGTCGAGGCATCTCGTCCGTGGCTATCGGTCTTGTCCGACACCGGCAAAAGAAGGAGGAACCTCTGCTATGAATATGATGTTTTATGAAATCGAGCACGACATTGGAATGAACCATTTCCGATACATGAAGAAAACCAATATGTCCTTCCCTCTGCATATGCACCGTTGCTATGAAATGATGCTTATGTTGGACGGGGAAATGACTATGCAGATCGACAATATTAAATATTCTCTGAAGACGGGAGATCTGATCCTTGTCAAGCCTTATCTGATCCACAGCTACGAGACCGAAGCCGGCAAGAACGGAACCTGCCTGCTCTGCGTGTTTTCGGATGATCTGATCGCCGCGATTTCCGGCCCCATCTCCAAATACAAGCTGGATTCTATACTTCTGCATGACATTCCCACCGTGTACCGTGATATATTCATTCACATGCAAGGGAAAAGCGACATTGCTTCTATAAAAGGCCTTCTGTATGTACTATGCTCTTTATTCTATCTGAAGATTGACTACACCGAGGAGGATACCTTCTCCGGCAGCAGTCAGCTTCTTCGTGATATCTTTATCTATATTGAAAATAACATAGGCAATTCCTGTAACTTGCACGATCTTGCAAAAAAACTCCGTTACAATGAATTCTACCTCTCCAGAATGTTTCTGAAACACGTTGGAATCACCTACACAGAGTACGTGAGGAACCTCAAGATGAATCATGCGTGTTATTTATTGAGAAATACGGATGATGGTATATTTAGCATCGCTTCGAAATGTGGATATGCGACCCACAGCAGCTTCAATCGATGCTTCAAGCAGTTCATTGGAATGACGCCTCAGGAGTATCGGATCCAGAACTGTGCTAATAACAACAGAGTCACCGAATAACAAATAGAAAGGAAACTCTCTAATCAACTGAAAAAACGTATATTCCTCGGCAACCGTCGAAGAATATACGTGTTTTTATTTGTAGATCATGAGATTAAAGCAGTTTCTCATCTCTGACCTGTACATCAAAGTCCTGATGGATATCCTCAGAGGAGGTCGCCAGCAAAACTGTATAGTTACAGTCATGCATACCGCAGGCCATTCTGCGGTCGTAGTAGCAGAACGCCTCGGCGGGTACCTCCAGGGTCACGGTCACGGTTTCACCTGCCGCTGTTTCTACACGCTTATATGCCTTCAGCTCTTTCATGGGCATGACTACGTCGCAGTTGTGCCCCGATAGGTAAAGCGGTGACTATGGATACCAAGGCATTGGTTAGACCGTGGTGGAATTCGCGGATACCTCGCACTGAAAGCCCCCTCGGACTCACAGGTATAGTTCTCGCCGCTCATTGACATTTACGCTGGATTGTGGTATAATGAGCCCATAAATACAAGTCTTTCTACGAGTAGACCGTAATCT
>JAFQOC010000592.1 GCA_017420845.1 Clostridia bacterium | reverse complement strand
AGGGGGGCGGTGTCGGAGGGGCTTTTCTCCATGCCGCACCACGGACAAATGCTGCTTTAGCGGCATTTGTAAGCCGCAACAAGCAACTTCGAATCTTTGTCTACTTTCGTGTTGCGGCGGCCCTCTGACGCGCGGCGGAAGCCGCAAGAAAATTGGCTATAACGAGAAACATACGGAACAAGGGATTTTTCAAAAATCCCTTGGCTCACAGCAGTTTTCTTGCACCTACCGGTGCGCGTCAGGGCGCTCAAGGCCGCCCCCGACACCGCCGGCCCCCTGGGGAGGTGCAGGGGCTTCGCCCCTGCACCCCTTGGCGTAGCTGCAACTCAACGCACCGACAAACCCAAATTTGAAATAACGCCCAACGGAACTTACCTACGATGGGAACGTTCCGAACGGCCAAAAGTCTTTAATCGCGCGTATTCCCTTAAAGACCTTTGATCGTTCTGCGCAGGCGGTTGGGTTTCCAAAAAAACAGAAAGGAAACCGTATTATGAAGATCATCATTGATTGCATGGGCGGCGACAACGCCCCTCTGGAGATCCTCAAGGGCGTCATCGACGCCAAGACCGAGTTGGACGGAGAGTATCTGCTGGTGGGCCATAAGGATATCCTGGAACAGACCGCCCGCGATCACGGTCTGGACCTCTCGGGCTATGAGATCCTGCACGCCGAGACCGTGGTTACCATGGAGGACGACGCTATGGCCTTCCGTGAGAAGAAGGACTCCTCCCTGACCCTGTCGCTAAAGGCTTTGGCCGATGGGCAAGGAGACATTCTGGTGTCTTGCGCCAACACGGGCGCTCTCTTTGCGGGCGCCTCCCTCACCGTCCGCCGCATCAAAGGGGTACACCGCGCCGCTCTGGCTGCCATCCTCCCCTTCAATCCCCCTGTTCTTTTGTTGGATTGCGGGGCTAACGTCACGGTTCAGCCGGACTTCCTCCCCCAGTTCGCTACTATGGGATCGGCCTATATGAAGGCGCTGTACGGTCTGGAAAAGCCCCGTGTGGGACTTCTCAACAACGGCTCCGAGGAGCACAAGGGCACCCCTCTCCAGACCGAGGCCTACCGGCTGCTGAAAAACTGCCCCGACATCAATTTTGTGGGTAACGTGGAGGGCAACCGTATCCCCTTCGACGCTTGCGACGTGCTGGTCGCCGACGGCTATACGGGTAATGTCCTGCTCAAGACCATGGAGGGCATGGGAAAAATGTTCTCAAGCCGTATGAAGGGCATTTTCTACCACTCCCTGCTCACCAAGCTGGGGGCTCTCACCGTAAAAAAGCCCTTCATGCATTTCAGAAAGGACTTTGACGCCAAGGAGCACGGTGGCAGTCCCATTCTGGGCTTGCACAAGCCCGTCATCAAGGCGCATGGCTCCTCAGATGCCCGCGCGTTCAAAAATGCCATTCGTCAGGCCATGCGCTTTGCCGAGTCGGGCGCTACAGCCACCATTGAGACGCTTCTGGGTACAGAGGCCCCTTCGCGGAAGGAGTAAGCCATGGCCGTGAAACAAGCTTTAACATCCATGGAGCGTCTGGAGGCCGCTATCGGATACACCTTCACCGATCAGACTCTCCTTAGCCGTGCCATGACCCATTCCTCCCACTCCAATGAGACGGGCGAGCGGAATCACCACCTGCTCTGCAACGAGCGTCTGGAATTTTTGGGGGATTCGGTGCTGTCCATTGTGGTAAGCCGTTATTTGTTCAATACATATCCCCAGGAGGGTGAGGGGACCCTCACAAATATGCGCAAGGACGTGGTCTGCGCCGAGGCCTTGGCTCGCTACGCCCGCGCCATCGGTATTGGTGAATGCCTGCTCTTGGGTAAGGGCGAGGCACAGTCGGGGGGGAATCGCAAGGAAAACATTCTGGCAGATGCCTT
>JAFQOC010000591.1 GCA_017420845.1 Clostridia bacterium | reverse complement strand
GAGATGGAGGAGCGCAGGGTGATGGCCACCTTCTCAAAACCGAACCGATCGGCCAGCTGCTTGGCCACCGACTTGTAGCCCTCGTGGTTCAGCTTGCCGCCGTAAATGTCGGTGTTTTCGGCCTCAATGCCGAAGACGTCCTTGGCGTCCTCCTCGTTGGAGATGCAGACGTCCACGTACTCACAGAGCTTGGTCATAGCCTCTCTTGCCTCGGCGCGGGTCCAGAGCTTACCGCGGTAGTTGAGGTCGCAAGAGATCTTGACCCCATGAGCCTTGGCGGCCTTGCAGGCGTCGAGACAGATGTTCACAAGCTCACCGCCCAGAGCGGGGGTGATACCGGTGAAATGGAACCAATCCGCGCCCTCAAAGACAGCATCCCAATCGAAATCGGAGGGCTTGGCCTCGGCGATAGCCGAATGGGCACGGTCATAGATGCAGACAGACCCGCGCTGGGAGGCACCCTTTTCCAGATAGTATATGCCCACACGGTCGCCGCCGCGTACTACACCGGAGGTGTCCACACCGAAATAGCGCAGGGAATCAATGGCCGCCTGACCGATGGCGTGCTTCGGAAGCTTGGTGATATAGGCGGAATCCAGGCCGAAATTGGCCAGGGAGACCGCCACGTTGGCCTCGCCACCGCCGAAGGTGGCCTGCATCTGGTCATTCTGGAAGAAACGGTAATAGCCATTGGGAGCGAGCCGCAGCATGATCTCGCCAAAGGTTACGATTCTGCTCATTTGTTTGCCTCCATCTTTTCCAGAGATTCCTTGACAAAGAAACTACCGCCGATGGCCGCCACCTTGTCAAAGGCTAAAAATTCGTCAATATTAGAGCGATCCACGCCCCCCGTGGGAATGAACTTCACCTGAGGGAAGGGGGAGGACAAGGCCTTCAGTGCCTTCAAACCGCCATAAACGTTGGCGGGGAAGAATTTTACAGTAGTGATACCCAATTCCAAGGCAGCCATTATTTCGGTGGGGGTCACGCAACCCGGATAGTAGGGGATGTCTCGCTCGTTGCAGATTTTGGCAACCGATGGAGATAAACCGGGGGACACGATGAAGGTGGCACCTGCAGCCAGCGCGGCCTCACATTGTTCGGCGTTGATAACGGTGCCTGCACCGATCTCCATGTCGGGATAGTTAGCTACAGCATAAGTAATTGCTTCAGCGGCACAGGATGTGCGAAAGGTGATCTCGGCGCAGTTAATTTTGCTGTGCTTGAGGGCTGTCAAAATTCTATCTGTCTCGGACAGTTCCTTGATGACCACAACAGGGATAAATTTTTCCATATGAATAACCTTCTTCTCCTTAGGAATTTCAGACATTGAAATATTCCAGAGCATTCCGGAAACAAATATCCTGAACCACGGATCCTACAGATTCTACGTCCGCAGTCATCTCGCCCCGCTCCATCATGGCACCCAGATAGCTGCACAGAATCCGACGGAAATACTGATGACGGGGATAGGAGAGAAGGGAACGGCTGTCGGTGAGCATACCCACGAAGGTGGCGATATGTCCAGTAGCCGTCAGATCCTCCAAATGGCGCTCCATACCGACTTTGTTATCCAGGAACCACCAGGCGGCACCAAACTGGATCTTGCCCTTGGCCTCACTTCCCTGGAAACAACCGATGAGGGTCATGATTTCGGGATTCATCTTGGGATTCAGATTGAAAATAATGGTTTTCGGCAGCATGCCTTCACTGTCCAAGCGGTCCAGAAGTCGGGACAACTCGGTGATGCTGTTGGTATCGGAAATACTATCGTAGCCGGTATCCGGCCCCAACTTCCCAAACATGCGGGAATTGTTGTTCCGCATAGCGCCAATATGCAGTTCGGTAGCGATGCCGTGCTTGGCGTACAGCTTCATAAGGAAGTAGGTCAGATATCCCTTGAATATTTCGGCATCGGACGTGCTGACGGAGTTGCCGCACAGAGCCGACCGCAGTACCCGATCCGCCTCCTCAAAGGACGGGATCACATATACCTTTTCCAGCGCAATATCGCTGGCGCAGGTTCCCCGCTTGATGAACTCTGTGAGACGTTGCTCCAGGGCGGATTCCAGCTCACCGAGACTCGTGATGGTATGAGTCAATGCTTCCAGCTTGCCGAGGAAGGTCAGATAATTGGAAGCCTCAATATTCATGATCCGATCGGCGCGGAAGGCGGGGAAAACGCGGAATGCGTAGTCCTTCTTGGCGATTTCGTCGAACACGGTCAGATCATCAAAGACCTCGTTGGTGGTACAAAGAACCTTTACACCCGAGGATTCGATCAAAGATTGCGGGGTAACGCGATGCTCCGCCATATAGCGATTGCAATGCTCCAGAATAGCATCTGCGTTCTTTTCGTTGATCTCCAGATCGCAGGCGAAAAAGCTCTTCAGCTCCAGCTGAGACCAATGGTAGATAGGGTTCCCGTAGGCAGTACCAAGCACCTTGCAGAATGCGGCGAAACGCTCTTTAGGGCTCTTATCGCCTGTGATATAGGCCTCGTCAATGCCATAGTTCCGCATGAGTCTCCACTTGTAATGATCACCGCCCAGCCACAGCTCGCACAGATCCGTGCAGGGCTCGTTAGCCAGGATCTGCTGCTCGGACAGATGACAGTGATAATCGAATATGGGCATGTCCTTCGCATAGTCGAAATAAAGCTGCGCCGCCGTTTTGGTCGTCAATAGAAATTTGTCCTGTAAATAGCTCATATAGCCTCCTTTTTATTCTTCCATGCATCGGGCTCGACTGCTTCCACGATGACATCGTGAAGGGTAAGATCTTCTTCGGGGCATTCGTCCGCTTTATACATGTATGCTTGTATGTGTAGATTTTTCAAGGAAAAACTCGTGATTTGTCCGTGCTCTTTGTTGAGGGCCATGTTCAAAAAGGTCTGACAGATTACGGAACAATCACGAATGGTGATCTGATCTGCATAGGACATGGGGATATCCGTCCGATCCTTCAGGTCATAAAACTGAGTCCACGGTCTCGCGGTCACGAAGAAGCGGCAGCTTCCGTTCACATCTTCAACTCGAATGTGCTCATAGCGTTGCGGCGTATCGGGACGCAATTTCAAATGAAGCACACTTTGCAGACGAGAGACCCGGCATTTTCTCAGGATCACATTCCGATTGTGAATGGACTCCGAGCCGCACGTGAGCGCCGCGTCGCAAGCAACGATTTCGCAATCTTCGATCAGAATACTCTCGTTCATGCCATTGTTCTCATCCGTGTCTGCCCAGGGGCCTTTACCACCCTTTAGCACGACAGCGTCATCTGCTACCTCCATACGGCAAGCCTTCACGTGCACATAGGAGCAGGCATCGATGTCAATGGCATCCGAGCTGGGAGCATGGACGGGAGATCGGGGAGCGAAGATCGAACACCCGGTGTACCGCACATGATGGCATTTGTATATATGTGTTGTCCAAAAATGGGAATTGCATAGGGAAACGCCATGAATGGTCACATCAGAGGAATTGGCGATATAGAGAAGACGGGGGCGTTGCTCGTCCTTATTGGTACAGCTGCCGTTCCACTTCCGACGCAACCAAAAGGCCTTCCAGGAGCGCAGACCGTTTCCGTCTATCATGCCTTCTCCGCAAAGAGTAAAACCCTTCGTGGATTCTACATTGATCAATGCGGCAAAATACAGGCATGTTTCACCTTCAATGCGGGTCTTCACGATGGGATAATCGGCAATATCGTCACTACCCAGCAGAATCGCTCCCGAGGAAAGATACAGGTGAACACCCTGCTTGAAAAACAGCGCGCCCGTCCGATACGTGCCGGCAGGAACAACTACAACACCGCCGCCTGTGGCATGGATCTCGTCAATCAGGTTTTGAATCTTTTCCGTGTAGAGATTGCCATCGTCTGCAATGCCGTACTGTGTAAGAACGTATTGCTTCCCGAGATCCTCAAGCCGTGGAAAGGACTCTTCATAAAACCAATCATCGATCCTTGTCCCATCGGGGAAATACTCTTCCTGTCGCATAAACTTATATACCGTCCTTTCTTGCAAGGGCAGTTACAACGTAACGCCTTGCTTAAAAATGGATATTTCTTTATATCCGTAAGTCTCGTTTTTCGATTTTTCTCCGCCTGCTACCCGAAGCACGTAATCAAACAGTTCATCTGTCAGATCCATGCCCTCCAAGATGGGGCTTGCATCAAAGTCGATCCACGAGGCTTTTTGGGTTGCCAACCCTTGATTGGTGGCGATCTTGACTGTAGGCACACCGCTTCCCACGGGCGTACCTCTGCCCGTGGTGAATAGGATCATATGTACACCTGCGGCAAAGAGATTGGTAATGGCGACCAGATCGTTTCCCGGGCCATTCAGCAGGGAGAGACCGCCCCGCCGCACCGTATCACCGTAGTCCAGCACGTCCACGACGGGCGCGCTGCCCGCCTTTTGCACACAGCCAAGAGACTTTTCCTCCAAGGTCGTGATTCCGCCCTTCTTGTTCCCGGGGGAGGGATTCTCGTAGATCACCTGGCCGTGCTTTTCGTAGTAGGCCTTGAAATTGTTAATGAGATCTACAATTTTGCGGAACACATCCTCGCTTTCGGCTCTGGCCATGAGAAGATGCTCGGCACCGAACATTTCGGGAACCTCGGTCAGAACGCAGGAGCCGCCCATAGAGATCAGCTTATCCGAAAAGCGACCTACCAAGGGGTTGGCGGTAATGCCGCTGTAGCCGTCGCTACCGCCGCATTTCAGTCCCACCCGCAAGGCTGACACAGGCACGGGCTGACGAACAAAGGTGTCTGCATATGCCTGCAATTCGCGAATCAGGCGTACGCCCTCCGCGATCTCGTCCTCGTGATCCTGGCAGTTCAGAAATTTGACCCGCTCGGGGGACCAATCGCCCAGAACTGTTTTGAATACCTCGATGTTGTTATTCTCGCAGCCCAGACCCAAAACCAGTACGCCCGCCGCGTTGGGGTGGTTGACGATACCTTTGAGAATGAACTGAGTGACGGCTTGATCCTCTCCCAGCTGGGAGCAACCGAAGGGATGGGGAAAGGCGACAGCCCCCGTCAAGGCGGCCAAGCGCTCCGAGATCTTGTTGACACAGCCCACCGTATTGACGATAAAGACGTCGTTTCGGATGCCTACGTCCCCATTCGGGCGGACGTAGCCCATAAAGCAGGGCACATCCGTTGCAGGAGTCTCGCGGGGAAAATCCTTTCGGGGCGTATAGCTGTACTCAATGATCCCCGATAGGTTGGTTTTCATGTTGTGGGTATGGACGTGCTCGCCCTTGCGGATGGGCGCGGTGGCGTGCCCGATGGGGTTGCCGTATTTAATGATAAGATCACCGACCTGCAGATCCTGCCGCGCGTACTTGTGGCCGTCCGTCAGATCGATCTCCACGTTATCCAGCTTATGGATCCACATAGCGTGCTACCTCGTCGTACAGACATGTCAGATCCTCGCCCCAATATTCGGTCTTGGACAGGATCTCCTTGACGGATGCCGTTTTCATAAACGCCACCACGTCGGGGGCATCATTGGTCATATCGGTGCGGTAGAATTCGATCAGCTTGGCAAAGGCGAAGGTCAGGGTGGGGGGATACACACCGAACCGCTTGTGATACTCCAGAATGGAAGGCAGTACCCGCACCTTGAACTTGCTGACCGAATTGAGCGCAATGGAGGACAGATAGTGCTTGATGTAGGGGTTGGAAAAACGAATCAGCACGTTGTTCGCGTAGTCAATCAACTCGTCGCGGGGGAGATCCAGCGTGGGAATGATCTCATCAAACACGCACTTGCGGATATGCTCCTTCATGGTTTCGTCCTCCATGCAGGAGCCCACCGTATCCAGGCCCGACAGCAGGGCATAGGGAACCAGGGAGGTATGGGCGCCGTTCAGAATACGCACCTTGCGGGTGCGGTACATTTCCAGCTTGTCCCTGGTTACGATCACATTGAGTCCCGCCGCCGAGAAGGGCAGTTCCTTCTCAATGTCGTATTCCGTCTCAATGACCCACAGATGGAAATACTCCGAGGTATTGACCATGGCATCCTCGTAGCCCAGATGCAGCTCTTCACCCTTTGGATAGCCCGTATTGATGCGATCCACCAAGGTGTTGGTAAAGATATTCTCTTCCTCTACCCATGCCTTGAAATCATCACCCAAGCCCCAGAGCTCGGCATACTGAAAAACGCACCGCTTGAGATTATCGCCGTTTCGGTCGATCAGCTCGCAGGGCAGAAGGATAAAGCCCCCCAGTCCTTGCTCGAATCTGCGCTTCATGAGCAGAGTGAGCTTGGCAGGGAAAGAAATAAAGGGCGCGTTTTCGGGAATATCCGTCTCGCAGAACACGATGCCCGACTCCGTGGTGTTGGAAATAATGAATCTCATGGAAGGAATATCCGCCAGGGACAGGTAGGCTTCCCAATCCTCATAGGGCTTGACACAACGGGAGATCACGTCGATGACCGAGGTCTCCACGCCCTCCGCGCCGCGAATGATGTGGGTGTATTGGCAATTCTGTGCTGTCAATAGATCGCACATGCCTTTTTCAATAGGTTGTACGACCACGACTTTGCTGTCAAAAGCTCCGACATCTGTCATTTTTTGCAGCATCCAATCCGCAAAGCCGCGGAGAAAACCGCCTTCGCCAAATTGGATGACCTGTTCCAAAGCTGTGTTTTTCATAATTCAACCTCCTGTTCGGGAAAACCGCTCAATGCTCAAACGATGTGTAGGAAAAAGTTCAGGATTGATATACAAGAATTTGTACAGGGCCGAGAAGTCCTGAGGGCGGGATAGGCATGTTCTGTGAGAATCGATCCCGCTCTTTGCCGACCAAGGTATTGGCGACCTCCACTCTTACGGCGTTTTGCCCCTCTCGCAGCAGATGGGAGATGGGGAACACGTAAGGAGCGGAAATGCGTAAGCCCGCGAAGCTGTCATTTACGAACACCTTTGCCGTCTGCCCAACCCGTCCCAGATCCAAAGCGGCAAGGGAAGGAATACTATCCAATGACAGCTCAAAGGAGTAGCGCATAATACCCGAGAAGGCAGGCTTTTCAGAAGATGCGGTCATATTGACCAGCTTGTCTGTCTCCTTATAAAATTCGAAGGAGGTCAGATCCTCGGAGCTTGCCAGCTCGATGGTATAATGGGGAGCCAGCGGTATAGTATACGAAATGGCGGGAAGAATCGGTAGCTCTGCCACGGCTTCGTCACCGAAAACCAAGATCTCAGATTGCCCGGGCAATAGCTTTACGCGGATTCGCCCGTTCTCTGTGACATCGCGATGGGCTCCATCCTCCAAAAGACGCAGACGAGCGAAATCTCCGTTTACGGGCAACGTGACCGTAGCATCAGCGGTATGAATACTGTCCTCATTGAAGAACATGAATACATCCGCACCGTTTCTCCGCACATGATAATGACGGAGCAGGGGGCAATCTCCCTCCACGGTGATATCGGCCAGACCCAGCTCCCGAATGCGGGCGGGGAGCTCCGAGGCGGAAATGACCTCACCCTCCAAGCCCTCAGGTCTGCCACCGCAAAGAAGCACGGGTACACCTGCTTCCAAGAGCCGCTTGACCTCCGGGGTCAGCGCGTGGTTCAGCACCTGTCCGTAAGGTACGACCAATGCACCGTACACCTCTCCGTTGACAACCAGCTTACCATTTTCGACGCGGGCGGCCTCCAAGGTTTCCTGACAGATGATATCGTAGCATAGATGTCCGTCCAACAGCGCTTTAGCGGGGACTTGGGTGAACATATACTCGCCCTTGTTGTTCATCCACTCGCCTTCAGCGTGGTACAGAATGGCGCAGGAAGTGATATGCTCCCCACCGTACAGCAGGTGCGCTGCCTGATTGGTGTAGTTCATGAGCTTTGTAAAGCCCTCAAACTGAGGGTCGTGCCCCTCTGCACCAAAGTGAGGAGGACAATCGGGATCAGGATAATCGGGAGAAAAGGCATGGGGGACGAAATGGTTGATGCCCCGCACCAACAAGAAGTCCGTGATCCACTTCATCATGGTACTGCTCTCTGCCCAACCGTATGCGCCGAATTCTTCGCACAGCGCTCTCCCCTTCATTTGGGGATACTGATGGGCGAGGGAAGCACCCAGTTGACCCAGAACGTAATGATAAAACGCCGGATCGCTGATGCCGGTTCCCAGGCTGCAATTATGGATATGATGTGCCATACCGGGCATAACCTGATGCAAGACAATGTCAATTCCCGCCATATCCTGCCCTTCCAACGCCCGGAAGTAGTGTCCCGTACCGCCGCAGGTTCGTGCGTGGCAGTTATAGTCCTCGATGACATGACCGATGTACATGACACCGTGGTCGCGGCACCAGTTGCCCACCAAATAGCAGAAATTATCCCGATACAGGCGGGTGATGGCATTCATATAGGCCAGTCGTGTAACGGGAGCGTGCTCACTACTGAACCACAGCTCGCCCAGATAGGGGACGGCATCCTCTCCCATTTCAGCGGACATATATTCGATCACCTTGGGGGAATAAGGAAGCGCGATGCCCACCGTGCCCAACGTGCGCTCATGACCGCTGGGATCCGTAGGGTGACGGGTTGCCATGCCATTACCAAAGGAAGGCTCGTCTGAGAAGAAGCCCACGAGTGTGTTCCCGAAGTATTTGGCATAATGCTCATAATGAGGTTCATATACACCCTCCAAAAGCACACGGCAGGATTCAGGGGTGATCATGTCAATATAGTTGCCCCGGCTTCCGCGGAAGGACTTGGTATAGAAGAATACGCGATAGCATCCCTCGGGAACGTCCCAGTAGACGTATCCCTCCGAGAGGGTAGGCGTCAGATCGATGGGAGGACCCACGAGGGCTTCTCCCTCGTCTGCCCGACGGAACGCATACACACCCAAGGTCTCATCATCCTTGACGGTGTGATTCACCAGAAAAGCCGTATCGGGAGCAGGACCCAGAACATCTACGTGTTCCTCAATGATCTCACGTTGGCGTAGGTAGGGATACTTCTTTTCGATCAGACCGTTGGCGTAGCCTGTCGGGAATTTCTTATCATCCAGAATCCAGACCTTCATATCTCGTTTTGCGCACTCATCCAGGATCACATCCATATCGGCCCACCAGTTGGGACCGCAAAAATCAGGGTGAGGACGGGATTCTACACACACCGCGCGACATCCGCTCTCATAAATTCGCTGTATTTGAGCGGGAATACGGTCGCGGTGAGTGCCGTGCTGCCAATAAAAGGGGAGGAGATAATTATCCTCCTGTCGGGTAAGAACCTCGAGCAATCTGGTATCGTTCATATGAGCCTCCTTACAGAACATTGGTTTTTCTCAATAGATGGGATCAAAGGGAGGGAAGGGCGTTTTATAAAAGGCCTCGGGCAGAGGCAGGGAGGGATCTCTCTGCCGCTTGATAATATGTACAAGCATTTTCACGTCACCCACCGTGTGATAGTGCGTTCCTTCACGGAAGTACCAGTATAGGTTATCCGGCACGCCCAAAAACCCGAATGCTTTTCCGGCAGCCATGGTGGTCATCCAGGAGCCCACGGGATTGGCCCAAAGATCTCCGGCCGCCTCCGAAACAAAGAGAACACGGGGAGCTATCATGGCTTTCAGAAAGTGAGCATCAAACGGAAGCTCGTCCTCACGGTTAGCGTAGTCTCCCATGCCGGGGCCCATCCAGAAGGAATAGTTCCGCCACAGATCGGCCAGGGTCTCGGAACGGAAAGGCGGGATGCCGTCGCAGTAGCCCTCAATGTGAATGCGGTAACAGCCGCAAGCACCGGCACAGGTCTCGTTGGGATTCACGATAGCCGCACGTGTATCCACGGCCCCGGCCAGAGCGGCAGTCTTGCCGCCTCGAGAATGCCCCGAAAAGGCAATCAGGGAAAGATCGATAAGAGGCTTTTCCTGATCCTTACAGATGATCTCCAGAGCATCCACACAGCAGGAGTATCCCCACGCCCAGGCACCGATTGCGCCAAAGGTGTAATCGGGGTAGGTGTCATACAGCTGACCCTTGCGGCGGCCCTCACCCTGTATATCGTGGGCCAGCTCGGTGCGGTCAAAGAATACCCAGGCCACGCCTTCATCGGTGGCGGCGGCAAGGTACTCACTGTCCATGTGATAGGGGAAGCACATATCGCCGTCAATGATGGCCGGATAATGATACCCGCCGGTAGGAAGTACCAGCTTCATCAGGAAGCTGACGGGAGCCGCTTTCGTACCCGTATGAATCCGGTAGGAGCGTACCTTGGCACCAATATAGAGAGTCTCGACCTCCATAAACTCGGGCTTGGGCGGCAGGGTACCGTACTGAAGCTCTACGGCAGTCCGGTACAACTCGGTACGGCGTCTTTTCCAGTCTTTCGGTGTTTCAACGGGGGTACCGTCCTGAAATGTGAAGAGGTCGGGCAGCTGCCCGAGGACCTCATACTTCGTTACGTGAAGATAATCTTGATTCATAGCGTGAGCTCCTTTATAAATTTTGTGAAATTGTACAGCTTTGTTTAATGAATAAGAAGTATGCGTACAACATCGGTGCAGTACGCAAAAACGGCCTAAGTGACTTGAGAGGATCAACTCTTGCCTATATTATAGCAGAATTGTTACAAAAAAGCAAGTATATTTTCAAAAAAATCAATTACATTGCATATTTAACGTTGTCCGCGGTTTGAAACTACCATATTGTGCATATATGAAAAAACCCCAATGTTACATCCTCCGTTTCCGTGTTTTTGTGTGTACAAGAGAGTTACAGATGGCTTTTTGGAAATTTGTGCATATCGAGCATGAAATTTTTTCTTTTTTATATTGCATTTTCGATTGCTTCATGATATAATATGCTTAAAAATATACAAGGAAAAGGATGCCATGATCTATACTGACGAAGAACTCTATATGCATCATAAAACAACGATCCATCCAGAGGAAAGTCAATTTTTCCTGCATACGCATACCCAAAACGAAATCTTTTGTCTGCTGAGAGGGACAGGATACTATACAGTAGAAGGCTATGACTACCCGTTGTCTCCCGGATGCATCATGATCATGCGGGAAGGAGAAACCCATACGCCTCATATCAGTCCCGACGGACCCTACGAGCGAATCGCACTACACTTCACAACGGGATTTGTTGCGCCAGTCTACCGAGAATTCTTGCTGTCTTCCTTTTTTGATCGCCCCCTCGGGCATCGTAACTATATCGCGCCTTCGCCGCGGTTGGAAAAGATTCAAAACATGCTTCTCCATATGGTTCATGAACCGTTGCCCGAGCAGGAAAGGAGGATTCGGATTCGCTTATATATTCCTACCTTGCTTTACGAGATTGCTAATGCGATACAGGATGGTGGCGGATACAGCGCGCCTACGGTAGAGGGAAAAAGTTTAGTGAGCCGCATCATCGATTACATCAATGAAGCTCCTCAATGCATAGAAAACATGGATATGCTGGCCGAGCATTTCGGGTACAGCTACTCCTATATCAATCAGACCTTCCGTCATTCTATGGGGATCTCTATTTGGGATTACGTCATTTTGAAGCGGCTGAATATGGCCCGTAGATTGATTCGAGGCGGAACCCCCGCTGTGACTGCCGCCGAGGAAGCGGGATTTGCGGATTACTCTTCCTTTTACCGTCAGTTCAAGAAACGTTTCGGAACGACTCCCTCCGACGAAAAAAAGGCGGGCTCTCCGTAATCCCTCTAAAACACGATCTATTCATTATTGTATACGTGCATTGGAGACGATCTTTTCAGGATCGTCTCCTTTTTGCGTTCAGATATAGCAGGAAAAAGTTTTTTGAAATACCAAATAGTGACATTTATACAATGTTAAAAGAAATTTTGAAAAAACTATTGCATTATTGTCAGATTTGTGCTATAATGGCAATAGATTCTACCGATACTTGTACTTTTTCACTTATTTTACAGGGCGTGAACCACAAAAAGAAACATGTAACAATAGAAAGGACAGCTTATGATGAAGAAAAAAACAGGTATTCTTTTCATTTGTTGCCTGCTCTCCATCGTAATATGTCTCCTTTTGAGTGCCTGCGATGCAGATCCCGGGAATCAGGACGGCGTTTCCTCGACTCCCGACGTATCCCCAGGAGAGTCTGCGGAAGCAACAGGCGAGTATCAACCGATGACCGAAGAGCCAACGATGCCCCCGGATGACGAAACCGCGACAGAGGAGGAGAGTATGACAGAAGAAGTCACCACCGAGGAATTCACTACTGAGGAAATTACGACCGAGGAAGTTACCACCGAGGCGATCACTCAAGTTCCTGAGGGCTGTGAAGGTCACGGTATCGTTCGTGACGGCACTCCGAAAAAATATTTTACATTACGATTTGACGATGGAATCACGCAGGATGAACGTATTATTGAAATCCTGAAAAAATACAATGCCTATTGTTGTACTTTCTATATTAATACAGGTATGTACGGTGTCGATTGGCCTCAGGTTGGACAGCAGGCGGGACGGCCGGATGTGCCGCATCTGCGCTACACCAAAGAGCAGATCCTGTCCGGAGTCTACGATGGATTTGATGTGGAGTGTCATTCCCTCAATCATCGCGGGCTCAATAATCTTACCGAACAGGAGGTCACCCAAGAACTCCTCGGTGATGCCCAAAATATCCAGGAGCTCTTCGGCTACAAGCCTGTCGGCGTAGCCTGGCCGGGGGGTGACAAGAACCTGAACGATCAAGTCATTGAAACCGTTCTGGCGACCACCGATATCCGCTACGGAAGCTGCACCAACCGCAATACGAACAAGGGCTTGGACAGATTCTCTCTCCCCGAGTATTTTATGACATGGTATCCGACGTGCTCGATCAACGATAGCGATGCGATGTACCTGCTTCGTAAATTTATTGCAACGGATTGCAAGGAGGATATGCTGTTCCTCATGTGGGGACACGGATATGAATTGGATATCGCCAATAGTTGGGATCAATTCGAAGAGTATATTAAGATGATAACCGAGGCTGCGGCCAAAGATGATTCCATAGTCCTGGTCACAAATGCGGAGTTCTACCAGCTCTTCAAGGATGAGATTCCTTCTTGGAAAGAGTAAACTGTAAAATATTTTTTCATGACCCAAATGAAATTTGAGTTTGGCTTGCGGTTCACCGCTCGGATTTCATTTATTACGTAGTTGAGCCGCAACCATTATACCATATCGGAAACAACGCAAGAGGTTTCCGCGCGGCGATGGGAAACACACTCGCTGTGAGCGAAAAGGAGGAAAACCATGAAAAAAATCATTGCAATCATCTGCGTAATAGCTATGCTCATGTCCATGGCCGCAATAACGGTTGTTGCATGGGACGGCGCAGCTTATACGATTGGTAGTGCCGAAGAGTTTTATCCTGTTGGACAGGTAGATATCACTTGGGATCCCGATGCCTCTGAAAAGCTCGATCTGACGGACGGTGATATGGCCGACTGGGCTGACGCGGGTTATTCTGTGACCACAATCGGCCCTGAGAATATGATCTCCTGGACCGGCTTTGGTGACAAGGTGAAAGATCACAACGGCCAAGGCGGCTATCTTGATCCCGGTATGCCCGAGGGGTGGAACATTTCCGCCTATTTCGTGGCAGACGAAAATTACTTCTACGTCGGCTTCTATGTGACCGACCCTGATTTCTGCTACGGCACCACCCAAAATTACTACAATGGCGATGCCTTCCAGATCGCTATTGACTTTGGCGGCAAGCTGGGCGAGAAGGTGGAGCAGGATCCCGATTCCCTGACCAACCAGAAAAACATCTTCTATTCCTTCTGCTGCATTGAGGACGGTCTGCCGCTGGAATTCCACCGTCAGGAGTCGGATATGGACGGCTTGATCTCCGAAGAGAACGGTGACGGTGTCAAGGGAGCGGCTCGCGCCACACTGACAGGCTGGAGCGCTGAGTTCGCCATGTCCTGGGAGCAGTTGTACAATGATTACGTTTTCAAAGCCGCCTGGGGCGAGAACCCCACCATCTACATGGGCGGTGTTGACAACAAGCCCCTGAAGATTGGTATTTCCCTGTACTATCTGGATCGCTCTGTAGGAAAGCCCGGCGCTAACGGTATCTATAACTGGGGAGCGGGTACTCTGAACGGTATGGTGGACGAAACTGGTATGCCCATCTGTAATTGGACTCCCGCGGAAAACGGTATCAAGCTTGAGATGCCCGTTCAGGATGGGATGGAGCTGAACTGCTTCGGCATCAAGATCCTGGGCGAGGATGAGACTGAGGGCGACGGAGATGAATTCGACGTGACCGAGCCTCCCACCGAGGAGGTGACCGAGCCCGCCACGGAAGCCCCTACCGAGACCCCCACTGAAGAGATCCCCGAGACCGAAGCCCCCACGGAGCCCGAAGGTACCGAAAAGCCCGAGGAGGTCACCACCGCACCCGAAAAACAGGGTTGCGGCTCCGTCCTTGGAATCAGCTCCGTCATCATACTGGCTGCCGCGGCTTACGTTCTGAAGAAAAAGTCCTGACGTTCTCCCAAACCATACCATAAAGAAAGGAATATGACCATGAAAAAGCTACTCGTGATCGCCTGCCTGCTGCTCGCGCTGTTGCTCGCTGTGACAGCCTGTACCCAGGATCCCCCTGCGGAGCAGCCCACAGACACCCATGAAACCGGGACCGGCACCCCCACCGAGCCTGAGGAGACTCAGCCTGAGGATTCCAAGCCGGAGGAGACCCAGCCCGAAGAGACCAAGCCCCAGGAAACCAAGCCTGAGGAAACCAAGCCTCAGGAGACCGAGCCTCAGGAGACCAAGCCTCAGGAGACCGAGCCTCAGGAGACCGAGCCTCAGGAGACCGAGCCTCAGGAGACCGAGCCCGAGATCATCGAAAACACGGATATTTACTTCTTTACCGAGGTGGAGAACGAGGATGTGGGTACCGCCATTGATTACACCGATATGTTCAACCTGTTCGATATGTCTCTGCCTCAGGGAAGTTGCGGCGTTGAGATGTTCAACGGTCAGAAAGTGTACGCCATGCGCCTGATCAACGGTTTGTACTACACCAACGATGGCTTCTACTACTTCAAAACCAATAACGTCCAGACCACCCTGGCTGCTGACGGTAAACTCAAGTCCTACATGCTGATTCGCGCGTACCAGCGAGTCAACTCCGACTGGTTGATCCAGAACGAGGATACGGGAGCCGCGCAGGTGATCTCCATCAAGCAGTTCTATGAGAACGACGGTGCGGGCCATACTGGCGGCGCGGGCATCTACGCGGCCATCATGGATGGCAATCTCCATCTCATTCTGAAGTATTACGATGACACCGCCAACCGCCGTATCGGCAACAAGCTCTACACCGTTCCCTGCGAGGGCACTGAGTTGACCATGGCAGATGACGGCTCCACCGTGTACGTTCTGGTGGGTGACAAGCTCCTGGCCACCATCGCCCTGTCCGGCAGCATCACCTATGAGGATATCAAGGCCGAGAACTGCTCGCCCGGCAACACCTTCGCCGCTTCCGCCACAATCAAGCTGGCAGATGGCACCGAGGAGACCATTGAGAACACCCTGATCGCAGATACCCCCCTGTCCCAGATCGGTATCTCCAACCGCGGTAACGCCCAAGCCGGTTCCTTCCTGTTCTCCTATCTGGAGTACGGCCCCTTCTCGGAGATCTCCATCCCCGAAATGGACGTGACAACGCCCCCTGAGACCGAGCCCCAAGAGACCGAGCCTCAGGAGACTGAGCCCCAGGAGACCGAGCCTGAGCCCGAGCCCATTGTCATCCCCGACACTACGGGAAGCTTCACCTCCAACGTCAATGGCTACGAGAATGGCACGACCTTCGATCAGACCGACCTGCCCAATTTCTTCGAAATGAAGCTGGCTCAGGGTAATTGCGTAATTGAGGAGCTGAACGGACAGAAGGTCTACGGCATGCACCTGATCAACGCCATGGTACACACCAATGACGGTCTGTACTACTTCAAGCTCGACAATGCCCAGACCGCTCTGGCAGCCGATGGCAAGCTCAAGAGCTACATGATCGTTCGCGGCTACCAGCAGGTCATCTCCGATGCCTCCCTGTCTTCGAACACAAGGATCCTGTCCTTCTATGAAAATGACGGAGCGGGCCATACGGGCGGCGCGGGTATTTACGCGGCTGTTATGGACGGAAACCTGCACATCATACTGAAGTACTACAACGTCTCGGCGGAGCGCCGCATCGGCAATAAGCTATACACCATCCCCTGCGAGGGCACCGCGCTGACCATGGCAGATGACGGCTCCACAGTGTATATCCTGGTGGGCGACAAGCTCATGGCTACCGTTGCTCTCTCTGGCAGCATCACCTACGCGGATATCAAGGCCGAGAACTGCAGTCCTCGCAACACCTTTGCCGCCTCCGCTACCATCAAGCTGGCAAACGGCAACGAGGAGACCATCGAGAACACCCTGATCGCAGATACCCCTCTGTCCCAGATCGGTATTTCCAACCGCGGTAACTCCGCTGCGGGTACGTTCCTGTTCTCCTCTGTGGAGTACGGCCCCTTCTCCGCGATCACGATTCCCGAGTTCGCTTTCTGCAATCACAATTGGGTGGATGCCACCTGTACCGAGTCCAAGTACTGCTCCCTCTGCCAGATCGTTGAGGGCGCTCCTCTTGGCCATAGCTTCGCAGAGGGCACCTGCACCGCCTGCGGCGAAAAGGATCAACTCTACGGCATTGCCAATACCACAGTCAGCTTCACCGCTGATGTCAACAAGTACGATGCGGGCACTACCTTCGATCAGACCGACCTGCCCGGTTTCTTTGAAATGAAGCTGGCTCAGGGTGGCTGTATGATCGAGGAGTTGAACGGTCAGAAGGTCTACGGTATGCACATGATCAACGCCATGGCCCACACCAACGACGGTCTGTACTACTTCAAGCTCAACAATGCCCAGACCACCCTGGCTGCTGATGGCAAGCTCAAGAGCTACATGATCGTTCGCGGCTACCAGCAGGTCATCTCTGACGAAACCGCTTCCTCGAATACGAGAATCCGTCAGTTCTATGAGGGTGACGGTGCGGGTCATACCGGCGGCGCGGGTATCTACGCGGCCATTATGGATGGCAACCTGCACCTGATCGTGAAGTACTACGACAGCACCGTCTCCAGACGTGTGGGCAACAAGTACTACACCATCCTCTGCACCGGTACCGAGCTGACCCTGGCGGATGACGGCTACTGCGTATACGTTTTGGTGGACGGCAAGCTCATGGCCACCGTCGAGCTTTCCGGAAGCAAGACCTATGGCGATATCAAGGCCGCCAATTGTATCCCCGGCAACACCTTCGCGGAGACCGCCAAGATCACCCTGGCCGACGGAACCCAGGAGATTGTTGAGAACACCCTGATCGCGGATACCCCTCTTTCCCAGATCGGTATCTCCAACCGCGGTAACGCAACCGCCGCGGTGTTCCAGTTCTCTTCCCTGGAATATGGCGCGTTCTCGGACATTACCATTCCCGAAATGAAGACTGACAAATGATCAATAAGGGGTTGCCTCGCCTGTGGTTTATCCTCACGGGCGAGGCAATCCCGATAACCAGATCCCCCCAATATCCTTACATAAAGGAGACTTATATGAAACACTTTAAAAAATGGAGTATCATGTCCCTTGTTATTCTGATGCTCATGATGAACGCACGGTTCGTTATGCCTGTCAATGCCGAGGATGACAATATTGCTTCAAACAAGATCTCCCGCATCCGCGCGTATAATCCCGATGCCACAAGGGATTACAAGCGGTTGGATACCTATTCTACTTACGGTTACCGCATGAATTTCGGTGCCCCCTTCAACAAGCTCGCCATTACGCTGTTTACCTGGTCATGGAGCACGGTGAAGCCCGAGGTTGACGTTTCCCTGTACAAGTGGACAGGCTCCTTTGCGGAGTCCGTTCAGGGCACGCCCGTCGCCACCACCCATCTGTCTAAGATCAATAGCGATTCTGCCAACAACTTCTCCTTTGACGAGCAGCCCGCTGGCGAATACCTCATCGCCCTGTCGGATCCTATCGGATGCGTGGGCGTGAGACTGCGTGATTCCAGAGTCTCAAAGGGCTACGCCTACCTGGGTCTGGACGTGGAGGAGGCTGTGGACTGGGAGATCACTGTCACCTTCACCAAGACCCCCGTGGAGCCATTCCTCCCCTGTGAGTCCTCCAATCTCGCGACAGGCGATCACCCTGTACCCGAGGAGTATGTTATCCCTGAGGACAGCCTCATCTACACCCACGAGGTCATGCCCGATACCTGGGTCTTTACCGACGGCCTGGGGCGTAAGTCCCTGACCAACGCCGATGTGGGCGATCCCCGGGAGGATAGGACCCTGGCCATGTTCTTCTGGACCTGGCACACCGAGAGCTTTGCCTACCGCACACCCTTCCCGCTTCAGGACGTATCCATGAAGTATCCCGAGGCTGCCAATGACAAGAATCACGAGGTATGGAACGGTATCAACCATCATACCTTCTTCTGGAACGAGCCCATTTATGGGTACTACCGCTCTACGGATCAGTGGGTACTCCGCCGTCAAGCCGAGCTTCTGACCAATGCCGGGGTGGACGTGGTCTTTACCGACAACTCCAATACCGACCGCATCTATCGGGAGGCCTACTATACCCTATACGATACCTGGACCGAGGCCATGAATGACGGTGTGCGGACTCCTAAGGTCTCCTACCTTCTGCCCTTTAATGATGCCAAGTACAACAAGATGCAGCTCTCGTATATCTACTACGACATTTACCGTGAAAACAAGTATCAGAACCTGTGGTTCTACTGGGACGGCAAGCCCATGATCATGGGCATCGAGAGCGCATTCCAGACGGCTACCTCTCCCCTGATCGAGGAAGTAAGCGAATTCTTCACCTTCCGCCGCGGTCAGGCCAAGTACCTCATCAGTGACTACAAGACCCGCTACTCCAACTGGGGCTGGTTGGCCAAGGCTCCCCAGGCGTACTACTACAAGGACGAAAAGTCCCGCCGCGCGGGCGTAGTGGAACAGATGTCCGTGGGCATCGCGCTAAATCACAACTACGTGGTGGATCAAATGGCCTGTATGAGCGGCAGTAACGTATGCGGCCGTTCCTACACCGTCACCTATGAGAATCGCTACGAGGTAGAAGGGACCGAGGCCACCAAGTGGGGCTACAACTTCGCCGAGCAATGGAATAACGCTTTGAAGATCGATCCTCAGGTTGTATTTGTCACAGGCTGGAACGAGTGGCAGGCCAGCCGTTGGTACAACTGGGGATCCGGTCAGACATATGTGGATCAGGGCTTCCTGGATACCTACAACGACGAGTTCTCCCGTGATATCGAACCCACGAAGGGTGACTTGAAGGATCATTACTACTACCAGCTTGTAAATTTCGTCCGTCAGTATAAGGGTGCGCGTCCTATTCCTACCCCCAGTGCAAATAAAACCATTGACTTGTTGGCAGGCAACGAGCAGTGGGCAGCCGTAGAGCCCTATTACGCCGCCTACATCGGCAACACCGACGACCGTGACGCTCAGGGTTACGCTGACCACTACTACACTGAGACCTCGGGCCGAAACGACATTATTGGCGCGCAGATAGCTCGTGATGATGAATATGTCTGGTTCCACGTAGAGTGTAACGAGAACATCACGCCCTATACCGATAACCTGTGGATGACCCTGTACATTGACTGCAACCAGGAGAATCAGGGCTGGAACACCTTTGACTACGTTGTCAACAAGTCCCCTGCCGGCGAGAATACCCTGGTACTGGAGAAGTTTACCGCCGCAGACGATTACAGCAAGACCGAGAAGGTGGCAGATGTGGAGTACAAGGTCGACGGAAAGCACATGACTGTCAAGATCGCCAAGGCAGATCTGGGCCTTTCCGGTAACGACTATACCGTGAACTTCGCCTGGACGGATAACGTTCATGACGAGGGTGACTACACCAAGTTCTCAGGCGATATTATGGACTTCTACATTTCGGGCGACGTTGCTCCCGGCGGTCGCTTCAAGTTCAGCTATATTTCCACCGAGGCCAACTCTACTGTCCCCGAGACCGATACCGACAGCGGCGAGGAGACCCCGCCCGCCACCGAAGAGGTTGAGGAGACCAATGCGCTGTCCCCTGATGTTACCGAGCCTACCACCGAAGCCACGGGCAAGGGCTGCCGTTCCTCCCTCGGCGTGGGTGGCACCGCTTTAGCGGCAGCGGCAGCGGCAGCGGCCATGCTTTCCCGTAAAAAGCGCGAGGATGATTGATACATTCCCCGCAAAGCGATTCCTCAACGCGGGATGTCCCTCCAAGGCGTGACATCCCGCTCTCTTGAACCGCTTCAACACACAAAACCCTCTCAGATACCCGCAGGTGTCTGAGAGGGTTTTTGTTGGAATTAAGGAATGGATGATTCTCTTTAATCCTTCTCGATTTTCTGGAGAAGAACAAACATCTTCTTTTCGTAGGTCTTGACGGCGGCCGCATAGGAGGAGGAGAAGGTATCTTCACCGATAACGCTCTTGTTGAACAGGGTATTAAAGCCAAGAACCTCAAAGTAGGCACCCATGTCGTAAATGCGGTTTTCAAAAATGAGATCCAGCATCTCGGAGGACTCTACATCCTGAACGTTTCGGGTGGTCAGCATGATATCATAGTAAGCGGGACGCACCAGTTTCTGGGAAAGCACGCAGTAGGTCTCCAGTACCTTTGCGAACATTTCCACATCCATAGACGCTACCGTTGTGGGAATCGACAGAGTTGATCCGTTTCCGGCTCGCCAGGTGTGGTATTTCTCCTGCTCCTTATTGTATTTTGGGATTGGGATCACACCGTATTCGGTCTCCATGTTCTTGTTCAGGGCGCGCAGATAACTGGCTACTTCTACATAAAAGAGGCTTCGGCCATCCAAGAAGATCTCCTTCGCTTTGCCGTATTCGGTACCCTCTGCGACGTAAGTGGAGTTCCCCTCCTTGACGATCGAACGGGCCTTAGCAAGCACGTCCAGTGCTTTTTCCATCTTCGAAGAATCCAGAGCCAACTCAGGCTGATCCATAGTACGGTCATTGATCACATACTGAAGCCCGGCACCGTAGAAGAAGGTAGTGCCGATCGAGTGGGGTGTAGAGAAGCCGTATGTGTCTTTTTCGTCCCATTTTCCGTCACCATTTTCTACGGAAAGGTTACTAATGATAGAATTGAAATTGTCCAGGGTCCAGTCGCCATTCATGACCGTCTCGTAGGGATTGGGAACCTGATGCTGCTTCTGCAGTTCCTTATTGAACATCATGACAAAGGTCACGTCATCGTCCACGATATTGAAGGGGCCGTCCATGAAGAACACTTGGCCGCACAGGGCGAAATCCAGGGTTCCCGCGTCCCACCAAGGGGTCTCGTAGTCGATGTCGAGATCCATGAAGTTGTGCAGGTAACCTGAAATGGCGGAGTCTGCCGATCCAGTCATGGTTTGCGTAATCAAATGGAAATCTCCGGTTCCGGTCTGCACCTCGGATTTGAGGCTGGTACTAACCATGCCGCTGCTGACGGGAATCAGAACGAAGTTCAGCTTGCAATACTCCTCAAACAGTGTGTTTCTTTCAAACACCGCATCGTTGATGACGCCGCTGGAGGAGGAATCCCCGGAATCCGCAGTAGCCTCGACCTCCTCCACATAACCGCCAATGTCATTGACGTACAACATGCCAAAGTCTTTGCCACCCCAGTCCACATCTGCGGTCAGGCGATCCAGCGCGTCTTGAACGGGATCCGTTGTTTCCGTTTCGGATACTTCCGTATTGTTTGCGTCCCCAGAATCACCACTTTGCTTGTTGTCAGTGTCAGACGGGTTCTCCGTTTGCTGACCACAAGCAACCAATGTTGGCAAAAGAATTATGATACATAACAGCAATGAAATGATCCTCTTTAGAGTAAGACTCATGTTGATTTCCTCCTTATGATCGTAAATAAAGTTCAAGCCGACAATAGTGGCTTTACCTTTGTGCCAATTATACCATATAACGGTCAAAATGTCAATATATATTGTAAATATTTTTGCATTTGTGAGGCTCTTTTTGCATTTATCAATTCAATAGATGGACCGTTTTTGGTAGGTTGTCTGTTTGCGTTCTAGCTTATATACGCCTTTTGAAAATCCATAGTTACATATCGAACATTTTATTTTGTCCTTCCGATTTAGTATCCGTACTGGCTAATGTTGCTTCCATGGAACCGCTTTGTCCCGACGATCCGCCGTCAGTTTGCCTTCTTCATCTGCTTGATCATCTCGGGGCTGACCTCCCCGATATACACCCCATCCTCGAAGCAGGATAAGTTGTCGAAAAGCAAGAACTTCTGATCCTCCATTCCGATGGGACATACCACGTCGTCATCCAGAATGTCGGATTTGAAATACTGGGGCAGCCCACGGGAATAAACGAGCTTCTCCCCGGACTTCTCGATGTACTTCATGATGTAAGTCATGGCGGATCTCATCTCAGTGCTTATCGGAACGGTACTGATTGTTGATACCCTTCTTGAAGCCTCGGGCGGCGGCCGATCTGGCACTCGCTCGGTGGGGGCTGACGTACGCCGCGTCCCACCCGCGCTTAAATCCCATGTCGAAGGCATAATCCGCGTCGCTCTTGTACTGCTTACGGTATTCCTTGACCTGGGCGGTTTTCTTGCCCACGAAGTCCTTGGTCTTCTTACCCGCCTTCTTGACGGTGCGCTTGAAGCCGGACTCGAGCTTGGAGGTTTTGGTTGCTTGAGTCGTATATGGACAGTTTTGATTTCTGTGTGAGTATATTTCTCTTGAATTAATCCCGCCATGATTCTTGATGCTTCGCAATCATCACAACATTGACGGATTTTCTATTTTTGGGGGAGTATATCAGAAAAGCCTTCGCCGTCAAGGTGAAAAAACTTCGCTGAAAACCACCAGTCCACCAATACCGATGCAAACTTTTTTCTCGTACTTCCAATGGCCATGCTTTGAACCTTGACTGCTTCAGCCTTTTCCGATGGGATGATGGTGCCCTTTGGGCAGAAAGGAGTAAAGAAGAGTATGCTGATCAGAGCAAGAATCAAATCGGGACAGAATCGGTTCAGGTGCGGTTCAAAAGTGTCCAGTAAAAGCGCAAAACTCGCCACATCCGTCAGTTTACATTTGAACGTCAAACGTGTATGCTTATGGGTGAAATCAAAAGAAAGGAGATTGCTCCCATGAAAACGGCAGTCATCTATGCCCGCTATTCCAGCGAGCGGCAAACCGAACAATCCATCGAGGGTCAGCTCAGAGAGTGCATGGCCTACGCCGAGCATCACGATATGATGGTCGTAGACACATACATAGACAGAGCCATGACCGGCACCAACGACAATCGAAACGATTTTCAGCGAATGCTGAAGGACGCACAGAAAAAGGCTTGGGATGTCGTGCTGGTCTACAAGCTTGACCGCTTCTCTCGTAACAAGTTCGAGATGGCGATCCACAAGAAAACATTGAGGGATTATGGCATATCCTTGGTGTCAGCCAAGGAGCATATTCCCGACGGTCCAGAGGGTATCATTCTTGAATCGCTCCTGGAGGGTATGGCCGAATACTACTCCGCCGAACTGGCGCAGAAGGTCAGCCGCGGGATGAGGGAGACCCGCATCAAGGGCAACTACGCCGGAGGCGGGATCCCTTACGGATACAAAATTGTGAATCGAAAATTCGTAATAAGCGAAGATGAAGCAAAGATCGTTATCCGTATATACGAAATGTATGCTTCGGGCGTAATTGCAAAAAACATCATAAAAACGCTAACGGATGAAGGTGTGATGCATAGCTCGGGAAAGCCCTTTACAACAGCTATGATATACGGCATATTACAAAATGAAAGATATGTCGGCATCTATCGGCATAAGACCGAGGGCGTTTACACGAATACGTTCCCTCGGATTGTGCCGCAACATTTATTTGAAACCGTGCAAGATATTGTCGCTGACAATCGCCACGGGAAGCACCCCGAAGATGTGGTGTATCTGTTGCGAAACAAGTTGAAGTGCGGATATT
>JAFQOC010000590.1 GCA_017420845.1 Clostridia bacterium | reverse complement strand
TTGCCTGCTGGTCAATACCAATGAGGAGTCCGTCACCGCCTCCTTCACCGTCAGCGGCATGAAGGCTCCCGTCCTATACGATCCCTTTGCGGATGCCGAAATTCCCTGCGAGTTCATCCCCGACGGGGATGAGTTTGGCTTCACCGTGACCTTGGGGGCTCTCCAAAGCCTCATCGTGAAGGAAGCGTGACCCAAACAGAATCCCACAAAAACAAGCGCCTTTCCCACGGGAAGGCGCTTGCTTTCATTACATCCGTAAACGAATTGTAAACAAAAGCCCCTTTTCCTTGACAAAAATACATGTGTCTGCTACAATGTAGAGGAATATGTGGAAAGGAGATGGTCGAAAACCATGGACGGAGACAGTAGTACCGACGGGGATAATTGCACCTGCACGTGCAGTGTGAGCCGCAGCTACATCATTTGTGAATATTTGTGCTCGTGTATGCCGCCATACGCGATTTTTCGGCGTGCCTGCTTTGCTCGGAATTGATCCGACGGGACAGGTAGGCCTTTTTGCGTTTATTTTCCCCCGCGTACCGAAATTTTATAGTAATTGGAGTAAATTATCATGACCGCCCAGATCATCATCATGGCCGTATGCCTCTTGATGTCCGCTTATTTTTCCGCCACCGAGACCGCCTTCTCGACCCTGAGCAAAACCAAGCTCAAAACCATGATCGAGAAGGGCAACAAGCGCGCCTCCCTCGCCCTCAGATTGAGCGAGAACTATGACAGACTTCTGTCCACCATTCTCATCGGTAACAATCTGGTCAACATCCTTCTGTCCTCCATCGCCACGGTGTTCGTCATCACCCTGTGCGTGAAGGCCAAGGATCAGACCTTCGCCGACAGCTACAGCACCCTGATCTCCACCGCCGCCGTCACGGTCATCGTGCTGATCTTCGGTGAGATCACCCCCAAGTCCATCGCCAAGAACCGCCCCGAGGGCTTTGCCATGTTCTCGGCGCCCATCATGCAATTCCTGGTCTGGATCCTCATCCCCTTCAGCGCCCTGTTCTCCCTGTGGACCAGGCTTGTGGCCAAGATCTTCCGTGTCAAGGCCGACAGCAAGATGTCTCAGGAGGAGCTGCTCATGCTGGTGGAGGAGGTGCAGGAGGAGGGCACCATCGACGATGAGGAGGGAGATCTGCTCCGCAACGCCATCAACTTCACCGAGCTGAAGGCCGAGGATATCCTGACCCACCGTGTGGATTTGGAGGGCTTCTCCCTGGATACCCCCATGGAGGAGATCGGCGAGCGCTTTGAAGAATCCCGCTTCTCCCGTCTGCTGGTTTATGAGGACAGCATTGACAAGATCGTGGGCGTCCTTAACCAGAAGGACGTCTTCACCGCCCGGGGACTTACCGATAAGCCCCTGGAGGATATCATGACCCCTCCCCTCTACATCCACAAGGGCGAGCGCATCGACGACCTGCTCCGCGATCTTCAGACCAACAAGTGCCATCTGGCCGTTGTTCTGGACGAGTACGGCGGCACTCTGGGTATCGTCACCATGGAGGACATTCTGGAGGAGCTGGTAGGCGATATCTGGGACGAGCACGACGAGGTCGTGGAGGACTACAAGGAGATCGCCGAGAACACCTTCCGCATCGACTGCGGCGGCAGCCTCGCGGACTTCTGCGAGTTTTTCGATCTGGAGATCGAGTCCGACGCCATCACCATCAACGGATGGATCATGGAGGCTCTGGACAAAATTCCTGCCTGCGGCGACCGCTTCAGCTTTGAGAATCTGGACGTCACCGTCACCGAGACCGACTTTCACCGCGTTTCCACCATCCAGGTGGTCCGCCTCGAGCCCGACGAGGACGAGGAGGAGGAATCCAAAAAGTCTAAGCGCGATAAGGATACCGATGACGAGGACGACGATCGCGACGGTAAGAAGAAGAAGGATAAAGCCTCGGTCTGACCCCCATAACCGACAAAGGGCGGCACACAAAGCGTGTGCCGCCCTTTGGGCGTGAAAATGTGAGGTGATACAAATTGCAGTGTAACTATTCAATAAACTTTCAAATTTGGGTTTATCGGTACGTTGGGTTGCAATTTTTAAGGGGGGTGATGGGGGCGAA
>JAFQOC010000589.1 GCA_017420845.1 Clostridia bacterium | reverse complement strand
TGTTGTATAATTACCTCGCTTTCTTGTAGGTTTTTTGTAGCAATTAAATTATACAACAAAGCAAGCGGTTGTTCAAGCCCTTTCGGTTTTGAACAACCGCTTTTTTTGATTTTTGGGGGAGTTAATGACTCAGCCCCTTTGTTGTATGATGTGAAAAATTATTTCACCAGAGAAATGGAGCGGATGTCCATGGCATCCCCCGACACCGCCGCCGTGAAGAAGTCAAATCGGATGACGTTGAGCTGGTCCTTCCAGAAGTCCAGCTGGGACACAGGGATGGTGAGGGTGTGGAACTCGCCGTCGCAGATCAGATCGGCCTGGGTGGAGTATCCGCCCTGGGCGTCCATGATGGAGCCCGCGCCGATGAAGATCTCCATCCTGGTGGTGTGGGCGGTATTCTCAAGAGGCACGCGGTAGACGATCTCCACGGCGGTGTAGTCCTCGGTCATGATGGGATCCAGCGCGCCCTGATACACAACCTTGAAGCTGGGGTCGGTGGCTCCCGGCTGAGTCTTGGCGGACTTGACCGTGACCCGCATGCCCTCCTCGGTGGCCGTCATCTCACAGCTGTTGAAGTGGGACAGGACGGTGCGGTCGATCTCCTTGGTGAAGTCCAGGGAGACGTAGTTCATCTCCTCCATGTCACCCATGCCGAAGAAGGTGTCGGCGGGGTCTGCCGAGACCTTGACGTTCACTTTCATGGTGTGGGTGCCGTACTTCACGGTCACCGTGGTGCTACCCGCGGCACGGGCGGTGATGACGCCCTTTTCGTTGACCGTAATGACATTCTCGTCGTAGCCCGAATAGGTCACCACGTCGGGGCCGTCGTTGACGTGGATCTCGGTCACGGTGCCGTCGCCCTTGGTGACACGGACACGGATCTGGGGACGGTAGACCACCCGCTCGCCGAGGTAGATGGTGAAATCCGACACGGCGGGCTCTGCGGTAGTCTCGGCGAGGATGGCCTCCTTTTCCTCGTCGGTGGCCACCACAACCACGCGGAATACGTGGGCCAGATCCTTGTAGCGGACGGTGACGGCGGTCTCGCCCACTCCCTCTGCGATCATACGGCCATTCTTGAAGGAAACCACCGACTCATCGTAGTCGGTCACGGTGATCTCCTTGTCCCGCATAGAAACATCCTTTCCGTTGACGTAGCGATCGCGGAAGTAGAGATTCACGTTCTGCTTCTCTCCCTTTGACAGGATGAAAAGGTCCTTTTGCGTGCGGATCATGGTCCACTCCTCCCATCCGAAGGGCTCCTCCTCCCGGGTGATGCCCACGTTCAGGGGAGACTTGGCACTCTCGGCGGCCAGGTCATTGCCCTCGGATTGGGTCAGGGTGACCTTGTGCATACGGGTATTCCACGCCGCCCAGCCCGAGTCTCCGTAGGCGTAGGCCAGGCGCAGGCGGTCGGCATCCTCGGAGAGGCGGATGTGGCCGTTCTTGCGGGAGGACAGACCCATGGAGAACATACCGGGGCAGGTGTTCTCCCGAACGGCATCCACCAGGGTGAAGCTCTTGCCGTCGGCGGACTCGTAGACCACGATGCAGTTGCCGTTGCCCTGCACGTCCTCGCGGGTGACGAGGATGAACTTGCCCCAGTCCTCCACGAACTTGACACAGACCGAGTCGCTCTTCTTCTCCATGACCGCGCCGTGGTGCTGCAGGGTGGCGGGCCAATTCTCGTTTGTGGCGTCAGCGGTGGCCAGCATGATGTAGGACTTCATGGGGGTGGCGTAGGTGTAGTAGATGTAGAGGGTGCCGTTCAGCTCGATCATGCTGGGCTCACCGATGCCCCAGTAGCCGTAGGACTGCTCGAAATAGAAGATGGGCGCGGGAGCACCGCCCCAGCCCGAGCCGTTCCACTTCTCAAAGGGGCCGTCGGGGTTTTCCGAGCGGGCGACGAAGACGTTGTTGCAGTAGCCGCCGTCGTTGAGGGTGGAGGTGTAGCCCAGGTAGTAGTAGCCGTCGAAGTAGACCACGTCGGGATCGCAGCAGGAGTGGCCGTCCATGCTGCCGGGGGTGGGGTAGACCACGATCTTTTCGGGTCCCCAGGTGGCGCCGTCATCGGTGGAGCTTCGGTGGGTGATGCGGTCCCACTCCCCGCTGTCACCGCCGGACGCGAAGTAGGCGTCCACGCGGCCGTCGCCGTAGTAGATGTAGGAGGGGCCATAGCGCCAGCCTCCGTT
>JAFQOC010000588.1 GCA_017420845.1 Clostridia bacterium | reverse complement strand
GCAGGCTATACCAACGCGGGAAAAAGTTCTCTTTTAAACTACGTTTGTCAAGACTCGATCTTGGCTGAAAACAAGCTCTTTGCCACGCTGGATCCCACCACAAGACGCTGGAGAATGCCTGAATTCGGCGAGGTGCTCCTCACCGACACGGTTGGCTTTATCAATCGCCTGCCTCACCATTTGGTGGAGGCCTTTCAGTCCACTCTGGACGAGGTGGTCTTCAGTGATCTGATCCTTTTGGTTCTGGACGCTACGGATCCGAAGTTTTTGCAAAAAACGGAGATCTGTGAAAGGATCCTGCAAGAGCTTTTCAACAGGAGAGATCTCGTGCCCGCCCCCATTCTGTACGTACTCAATAAAACGGATCTGGAGGAAAGCCGCTTCAACGTAGCCTCTTTCCCCAAGGGCAAAGAGTCCGTTTGCGTTTCCGCAAAGACCGGCAAGGGCGTCGAAGCTCTTGTGAAGCGAATCGAGCAGCTTCTGAAGGAGGCAAAGAAGGAATACTGCTTTCTGCTTCCGCACAGCCAAGGGGGGAAGCTTTCTATTCTGTATCAGACGGCAAACGTTAAGGAAGTAGAATACGAAACGGAGGGCATCCGCGTGACGGCCGTTTGCGACAGCAGGACCGCAGGCTCCCTCTCCGCATACGAAATAACATCACAAGGACGGTAAACCATGGCAGAAAAGAAAAAGCGCTCCAAAAAGGAAGCGGTGGAGGAGATCAAGCCCGCCGTGATCCACGAGCAACCCATTACCAGTACCCTGCGGGAAAACTATATGCCCTACGCCATGAGCTCCATCATTTCCCGTGCCATTCCCGAGATCGACGGTCTCAAGCCAAGCCACCGCAAGCTTCTTTACACCATGTATCGCATGGGACTTTTGAACGGTTCTCTGACGAAGAGTGCCAAGGTAGTGGGCGATACCATGAAGCTGAACCCTCACGGTGACGCCGCCATTTACGAAACGCTGGTGAGACTGACCCGCGGCAATGAGGCCCTGCTTCACCCCTTTGTGGAATCCAAGGGAACCTTCGGTAAGCAGTTTTCCAAAATGGCCTATGCCGCCAGCCGTTACACCGAGGTAAAGCTGGCTCCCATCAGCGCCGAGCTGTTCGGCGGGATCGAGCGAGATGCGGTGGACATGATCGACAACTACGACTCCTCCATGAAGGAGCCGGTTCTTCTCCCCTCCTCCTTTCCCAACGTTTTGGTATGTCCCAACACGGGCATAGCCGTAGGTCTTGCCAGCTCCATCTGTTCCTTTAACCTAAACGAGACCTGCGACGCCTCCATTGCGCTTATGCGGGATCCTACGGCAGATCTGTACGAGATCATGAAGGGGCCCGATTTTTCCACAGGCGGGGAGTTTCTTTACAACAAAGAGGAGATCAGTCAGGTCTACGAAACGGGTCGCGGCTCCTTCACGGTACGCGCCGTATGGTACAGCGTCCCCAAGGAAAATCGCATCATCGTAACTCAGATCCCGTATAACACCACGGTGGATCAGATCATCGAAAAGGTCGTTGCCTTGATCAAAGAGGGCAAGCTCCGTGAAATCAACGACATTCGTGACGAGATCGACCATACGGGCAAAAAGCTCATCGGCATCGACTTAAAGCGCGGCAGTGACCCCGAAAAGGTGATGGCAAAGCTCATGAAGAGCACCGACCTGGAATGCCGCTTTTCCTGTAATTTCAACGTGCTCATCGGCGGCTCGCCACATCAGCTGGGTGTGCGGGAGATCCTACAGGAATGGCATGCCTTCCGCTGTGAATGCCTCAAGAGAGAATTCTATTTTGAATTGGGGCAGAAGGAAGCAAAACTCCACCTTTTGCAGGGTCTGGAAAAGATTCTGGTGGACATTGACAAGGCCATCGCCATCATCCGACAGACGGAAAACGAAAAGGACGTTATTCCAAATCTGTGCCGTGGCTTTGACATTGATGAAAAGCAGGCGGAATACATTGCCGAGATCAAGCTGCGTCATCTGAATCGCGAATATATCATCAACCGCACCTCCGAGAAGGAAAAGCTCATCAAAGAGATCGCAGAGCTCGAGGCCCTGCTCTCCAGTCCCAGAAAGCTTGACAACTACATCATCAAGCAACTGGAGGGGATCAAGAAAAAATACGGTCAGGAAAGAAAGACTAAGATCGTTTACGAATTTGCCAGTCCCACCGAGAGCCTCAAGGAGGAAGAGGAGCCGGAATATACCGCTCACGCAGTAATCACCAAGGGCGGATACCTGAAAAATATTCCTCTGAAGTCCATCATGATGAGCGACAACCAAAGACTCAAGGAGGACGACGAAATCGTCTTTTCCGGAGAAATGTCCTCCCGCAGAGAGTTGTTTTTCTTCACGGACAAGGGACAGGTCTACAGAGCTAAATTCGGTGATTTTTCCACTACAAAGGCCTCGGAGCTGGGTGACTTCGTCCCCGCAAAGCTGGGCATGGACAAGGAAGAAAGGGTGGTCTGCACCCTGCCCGTTGAGGATTACAGCGGAAGCTTGGCGCTGGTCTTTGAAAACGGCAAAGGTGTTGTGTTCCCCATGGCAAGCTACGAAACCAAATCCACCAGACGCAAGTTGACGGGTGCCTTCAGCACACTCTCCCCCGTGAAGGGCATGTTCCTGATCCCCAAGGGCGAGATCCGCGAGGTCTTTCTGAAAACAAAAACGGGCAGAGCCTGCATCCTACGTACCAGCATCTTCCCTCAGAAGACCACCCGTACCAGTCACGGTTCTCAGCTGATGGCACTGAAAAAGAACGACGGCGTGGAAACGGCCTTTCTGACCGATACGACAAAGGAGCCGAGGCTTGCGGTGTACAAAAAGCCCCGCATTCCTACCCCCGGCATTCTGGTCAGTGACGTAGATCTGGCCGAAGCACAGGGAACCATGGATCTGAACTAAATAAAAAAGACGGTTTTTCTGAAAAAACCGTCTTTTTTTATGCTAAGGTTACCTTTTGCCGCGGTCATTTGCATATAATATCAAATATTATAAAGGAAAACATCTTTACAAAAAGGAGCTTTGGTGATATAATCATTTGGATTATAAGGAAAAGTTTACTCACAGTTTAAAAGTGCGGCAAGATCTGCCGAGCCGAAGTCGCAACACAAGACATAACACACAGGAGAAAGGACAAACCATGAAGCGAAGATCAAACGGAAAAGCATCGGTCTTTGACAAACTCAGACCGAGTGTCGTGATCGGCGTATCCGCCGTATTGTTGGCGTTGTTTTCTGCGGCCGTCTCCTTTTTTACGGAAAATCTTTTATACCTGACGCTGGGAATCAGCTTTCTGCTGTTGGAATGTGCCCTCTTCTGGGCCTTCGGCATATTAAGCACACGCCGTCGAAGTCATCGCGGAGAAAGACTCAGCCTGATCTCCACGCCTACGCTGGATTTCTTGGCCGATCTGGCTCAGCCCGCTACGGTTCTGAGTGAGGATGGCAGGATCCTATGGCACAACGCCTCCTTTGAAGCGGCCGTCCCCGAGGAAAAGCAGGGCCTCCAAATGCTGGAGGAGTTGACGGATGAGCCCGTCGCGCTGACAAGACTGATACAGGAGGAAAGCGATGAGCTTGCTCTCTCTCCCGTAGAGGCCTATCTTTCCGGCATCAAGTACGAGCTTGTATCTTACCGCATTATCGGCGAAGGACGAACCTGCCTCGTGGTGCTCTGGACCTCTCAGGAAAGAGCACAGGAGCTGGAGGCACTTCTTGCGGACCGAAACGCCGTGGTATCCTATATTGCCGTAGATAACTACGCGGAGGCGGCCGGCTTCCTGCAGGGCAACTATCGCACCATCGCCGCAAAGATCTCCATTCTTTTAAAGGAATGGGCAGAAGAAATGAACGGCATCCTGCAGGAAGTGGACAGCGACCGCTACATCCTCATCATGGAAGAAAAGCATCTGGCCGGCGTGAAAGAGAAGCGCTTTGACATTCTCGACCGCGTCAGAGAACTGAGTGAGGGAGACGTTGAGATCCCCGTGACCATTTCCGTGGGCTGTGCCTGCGTAAGCGGAACCATGCAGCAAAAGGAAAATGCGGCCCATCAGGCGCTGGATCTTGCCTTGCAGCGTGGCGGTGACCAGGCCGTCTTGAAAATGTGGGACAACGCAACGGAATATTACGGCGGCAAGACCAAGACCGTACAGAAGAGGACCAAGATCCGCAGTCGCATCGTAGCCTCACGCGTGGAGAATCTGCTGAAGGAGGCCTCCAACGTTTTGATCATGGGTCACCGCTTTGCCGATCACGACTCCATCGG
>JAFQOC010000587.1 GCA_017420845.1 Clostridia bacterium | reverse complement strand
TGAATTCGGGTTATATCCGTACCGCCCGCGCCAAGGGTCTGGGGGAAGGGAAGGTCATCTACAAGCACGCCTTCCGCAACACCATGATCCCCCTGGTGACCTCCCTGGCGGGGCTTCTCCCCTCCCTGTTCTCAGGCGCCATCATCACCGAGCAGGTCTTTGACCTCCCCGGTATCGGTAACGTGGCGTATAAGGCCATGATCGTGGCCGACATTCCCTTCATCATGGGGTATAACATGTTCCTGGCGCTTCTCAGCGTGTTGGGCGTGCTGCTGGCCGACCTGATGTACGCGGTGGTGGATCCCCGCGTCAAGCTCACCTGATACGGTAAGGAGGTTTGATACTATGGAAGAGAATAAGAATCAATCTCTTGAGACCGTAGCCGAGGAGACCGAGGTCAAGGCCGCCGAAATCGCCGACACCGATGAGCCGCTGGACAAAAACGTCCGCCTCATGTCCCCCACCCGTATGGTCCTGCGCCGCTTCTTCCGCTCCAAGCTGAGTGTGGCGGGCATCATCATGATCGTAGCGCTGTTCTTGTTCTGCTGGCTGGGTCCCGTGGTTTACACCCAGTGGGGCGAGACCACCCAGGATAAGTCGGGTAAGGTGGAATACACCCGACAGCCGGTCACCATGGTAGTGGACGGCAAGGAGGTGACCATCTACCAGGTGGTGGAAACCAACAAGACCATCAACTCCCTGGCTAAGCCCGACAAAAACCATATCCTGGGCACCGATAAGGACGGCCGTGACGTCTTCACCCGTCTCATGTACGGCGGCCGCATCTCCCTGACCGTCAGCTTCATTGCCGTTTTCGCCATCACCGTCTTCGGCGTGGTGTTGGGGGGTATATCGGGTTACTTCGGCGGGGCTGTGGATGGGGTCATCATGAGAATCTGCGACATTCTCATGTGTTTGCCCGGCTTCCCCATCCTCCTGATTATCGGTACCCTTCTGGACTCCATGGGGGTTCCGTCCCAGCTCCGTATCTACTATCTGATGGCCTACCTGACCCTATTCTCCTGGCCGGGAACGGCGCGCCTGGTCCGCGGTCAGATCCTCTCTCTGCGTGAGCAGGAGTACATGGTGGCCGCCGAGGCCATGGGCTACTCCACTCCCCGCAAGATCTTCAAGCACCTGGTCCCCAACGTCATGCCCCAGCTCATCGTCTCCATGACCCTGTCCCTGGGCAGCATGATCCTCTATGAGGCCTCCCTGTCCTACCTGAACATGGGCGTTCGCGCTCCCTACGCCGCGTGGGGCACCATGATCAACATCGTGGCCGAGGACCAGTACATTCTGGAGAACTTCTTCAACGTCTGGGGCCCTCCCGGCCTCTGCATCATTCTGGCGGTGCTGGGCTTCAACTTCGTGGGCGACGGCCTGCGTGATGCCCTCGACCCCAAGATGAGGAGGTAATACCATGGCAGAACAGAAAAAAACCCATTACCTCTCGGGTAAAGAGGTCCGCGCTATCGCCAAGGAGAATCGCAAGATTATGAATGCCTTGGAGAAGCGCAAGCACAGACGGGCGGACGAATCCGAGTTTACGACTGAAATGAAGGACCCCGCCAATATTCTGGAGATCGACGGTCTTCATACCTACTTCTTCACGGATCAGGGTGTGGTCAAGGCCGTAAACGGTGTTTCCTTCAACGTTCCCAAGAACGCCACCGTAGGTGTTGTGGGCGAGTCGGGCTGCGGCAAGAGCGTGACCTCCATGTCGGTCATGCAGCTTTTGCAGGGGCCTCAGGGTCAGATCGTCGAGGGCTCTATCCGCTTCAACTCCCACGACTTCAAGCGGGACGACAAGGGTAACATCATCCCCACGGGGGAGGTGGATCAGTACGGAACTCCCCTTTATGAGATGGAGGATAAGGTCTTCGACATCGCGAAGATGCCCATTCATGAGATCCACCGTATCCGCGGGCGACAGATCGCCATGATCTTCCAGGAGCCCATGACCTCCCTCAACCCCGTCTTCACCATCGGCGACCAGCTGGATGAGGTTACCTTTATCCACGTTCCCGGTGCCACCAAGGAGATGGCTCGCGCCCGCTCCATGGAAATGCTCTCTCTGGTGGGTATCGCCGCCCCCGAGCGGGTCTACAAGGCCTTCCCCCATGAGCTGTCGGGCGGTATGCGCCAGCGTGTCATGATCTCCATGGCCCTGGCCTGCAATCCCCGCCTCATCATTGCCGACGAGCCTACCACGGCTCTGGACGTGACCATTCAGGCACAGATCCTGGATCTGCTCCGTGACCTGAAGGACAAGATGGATGGCTCCATCCTGCTCATCACCCATGATCTGGGTGTCATTGCCGAGATGGCCGACTTCGTGGTGGTTATGTACGCGGGCCGCGTCATTGAGATGGGCACGGTGGCCGAGATCTTCCACGATCCCCGTCACCCCTACACCGTCGGTCTGCAGAAGTCCAAGCCCACCATGGACTCCGACAGCGAGACTCTGTTCAACATTCCCGGCAACGTGCCCAACCCCGTGAATATGCCCAATCACTGCTACTTCAAGGAGCGTTGTGACCGTTGCATCGAGAAGTGCGGCGGGGACTACCCCTGCATGGTGCAGGTCAGCCCCACCCATTTCGTGTCCTGTCATTTGTACGGAGAGGAGGAAAGTCATGGCTGATACCAAGAATATGACGGCTGAAGCCGTAGAGAGCGCCGACGGGCGCAAGCCCCTCCTCGAGGTCAGAAACCTCCGTAAGGCCTTCCCCATCAAGAAGTCTCTGACGGGTAAGGTCCAGCAGGAGCTCATCGCCGTGGACAACGTCTCCTTCGATCTCTACCCCGGTGAGACCCTGGGTATCGTGGGCGAGTCGGGCTGCGGCAAGACCACTCTGGGCCGTACCATCCTCAAGCTCCACCCCTCAAGCGGCGGTCAGATCATCTACGACGGCAAGGATATTACCGACTACTCCAAGACCCGGATGCGCTCTCTCCGCACCGAGATGCAGATCATCTTCCAGGACCCCTATTCCTCCCTTCCTCCCCGCGCTACCGTGGGTGAGATCCTTTCGGAGCCTGTGAAGGTCCACAGGATCGTCCCTGCCAGAGAGGTCAAGGATTACGTCATCGACCTTATGGAGCAGTGCGGTCTTCGCGACTACTACTACGAGCGCTACCCCCACGAGTTTTCGGGCGGACAGCGCCAGCGTATCTGCATCGCCCGCGCCCTGACCGTCAACCCCAGGCTGGTGGTCTGCGACGAGCCCGTGTCGGCGCTGGACGTATCCATTCAGGCTCAGATCATCAACCTGCTCAAGAAGCTTCAGAAGGAGCGCGGGCTCACCTACCTCTTCATTTCCCACGACCTGTCGGTGGTCAAGTTCATTTCGGACAAGATCGGCGTCATGTATCTGGGTAACATGGTGGAGTTCGGTGCCAAGAAGGACATCTTCGGCAATCCCCTGCATCCCTACACCCGCGCTCTCTTCTCGGCCATCCCCAACCCCGATCCCGACAAGAAGATGGAGCGTATCGTGCTGAAGGGGGATATCCCCTCTCCCGCCAACCCACCCGCGGGCTGCCGCTTCCATACCCGCTGCCCCGAGGCATGCGAGTCTTGCGGCTCCGAGATCCCCGTCTACCGCGAGGTAGAGCCCGGGCATTTCGTGGCCTGCCACAAGGTCTGATCCGCTATGGGAAAGGACAGTAAGCAGCCCAAAAAGAGGAAGGAAAAGGTTGTCTATATCGACGACGGCTCTACCGTGGCCGATATGTCGGGGGTGCGGGGCAATCCCCCCCTCCGCCGTCCCGTACAGCCCTCCTATAAAAAGCAAAAGCCCCGGCCCACCACAAGGGCGGGAAGCATCTGGCAGACCTACGTCTCGGCCGTCCGCTCTATGATCGGCCCCATGCTGATCTTTCTGGGGGGGATGTCGGTGGTTTTCTTCCTCATCTGGGTCATCCTCGGCTTCTTCGCGTGACCATCTTCTTTAATCAGAAAAGCTATACCGCGCAAGTTTTTTCCGACTTGCGCGGTCTCCCCATTCTACCTGAGAAAGGATACGGCTATGAAATCCTCTGTAAGAATCCTCACCCTCATTCTCTGACTCTCCATGTTGGCGGGGATCTGCTCCTTCGGTGTGTCTGCTGCCCCCGCGACCCTGACGGGCGCGATCAAGACCGACTCCGCACCCATCATGATCGATGGCAAGGAGACGGGTGCTACCCTGACCCAGTACCTTCTGGAGAAGGGCTCCAAATACAGCACCGCCGCCGACGGTCTGGTCAGCGTGGTGGAGCTGGAGCTGTCGGAACAGCTCACCATGGCTGTCCTCAACGGCGGTGACTACAACTGGACCAAGGATACCATGGGTAATAACGCCGTGGCTTACAACAAGGCCCACAACGACGGCACCGTCATCGCCGCCATCAACGGCGACCCCTGGATCGTTCACCACACCGATTACGACGGCGACGGCAAGAAGGCCTCCGGCCCCGCCGTCAAGCATGTCAGCGTCTCCCGCGGCACCATGATCATCGCGGGGGAGCTGTGGGCCTCCCACCAGATCGACGACGAGAACAACCTGGCCCGCGACGATAACGTGGAGCGTGGCACGGGTGCCTCCCGCGGCCCCGTCTTCGCCATCAAGGCCGACGGCACCGCCATGATCGGTCAGCCCACCATCAATGTCGCCATCAAGAACACCACCACCAACGTCAACGTCACGGGCAACGGCGTCAACCGCCTCCCCGCCCCCAACTCGGTCATCCTCTACAATCAGCGTTGCGGCACCGAGTCCTTTGCCTTTGAGGATGCCTACGAGATCTATCTGGAGTGCTCCGACTCCGCCTTCCGCATTGGCAAGGAGACCAAGGGTAAGGTGGTTGCCATCTTCAAGAGCGGCGACACCGCCGAGCGTCCCGCCATTACCGATCAGACCGTGGTCATCTCCGCCCGCGGCAATGCCATTACCCGCGTCACCGACAAGTTCAAGGTGGGGGATACCGTTACCGTCACCCCCAACGTCGTGGGCGACATGATGACCTCTACCCAGAAGGCCGAGTGGGCAGGCGTGACCGAGGCTATGGCGGGCTTCTTCACCCTCATGCAGAAGGGCAACGCCACGGGTCAGCCCGGTAACAACACCCACTACCCCTGCACCATCCTGGGTATGACCAAGGAGGGGAAGGTCATCATGCTCTCCACCACCGCCACCGTGGACGGCACCCGCAACGCCTGTAAGATGACCAACCTCCCCGCCCTCTGCAAGGAGCTGGGTCTGCACACCGCCATCCTCATGGACGGCGGCGGCTCCACCACCATGGTGACCCTCTCGGGCAGTAACTACGTCCGCCGCTCCTCCGCCGTGGACGGTAACAACAGCATCCGTGCCGTCATTCACGGCATGGGCGTTGTCTACAAGGGCGTGGACGAGGATCCCAAGAACATCGAGACCATGGGCACCTACACCCTGCCTGCCATTGGTCTTTCGGCTCCCGAGCCTCCCGATACCGACGGCGCCGACCTCAAGGTGGAGCCCTCCTACGCCTACGGTTACCTGGCGCAGGTGGAGAGCGTGAACGGCTCCGCTTACACCGATCTGATCGGTAAGCGTGATCCCGCCTACTCCTCCTCTTGGTCCGCTGAGGAAAAGGCCGCCGCCATTCAGCCCGCCATCCTTCCCGGCCTCATGCTGACCGAGGAGGGCAAGATGGTTCTTTCCGGCTGGGCCCAGGTCAACGG
>JAFQOC010000586.1 GCA_017420845.1 Clostridia bacterium | reverse complement strand
GGCCCGTGCCAGCTGTCACCAATGGCCAGCTCCGAAGGGTTGGGGAGGTAGCTGGTGGTGCCCGAGGTGATCAGGTAGTGCTTCCCTTTCCGCATAAAGTGTGCGGTAGCCTCACGGACGTAGGGGGGATAGGGGCGGGGGAAATGGGTGGAGTAGTAGCCCGTGACATCGGTGTAGTCCTCGGTGAGGTCGGCGCAGATGGTCTCGGAGTGGACCCGCTCGAAGTAGTAGTAGGCCTTGCCGTCGGGAGCCACCACCAGATCGAAGTCCCCCGCGCTCATGTTCAGGGGTCGCAGGCCCTCGCGGACGATGGTGTAGGGGCCTGTGAGGGCGTCGGCGGTGAGGACGGTCTCGTCCTGGGTGCCGTCGCGGTGCATGATCTTGAGCCAGCAGACAAACTTTTTGGTCTTCTGGTTGTAGATGATGTGGGGGCGGTCCATCAGAGAAGTCGGATGGATAGACGATGTGGGATCCTCGGTGTTGGGGGGGATGATCAGCCCCAGATCCTCCCAGTTGTAGAGGTCGGTGGACTTGTAGCACCGCACGCCCCAGTGCCAGATGCCCTTCTCGGGGTCGGTGAATTCCTTGTTCTCGCCGTACCAGTAGTAGGCACCCTCCCAGTACAGGACCGAGCCGCCGTGGGCCTGGATGCGCTTGCCCTCGGTGTCCAGCCAGATCTTTCCGGGGCGGATGGAGTTGTAGCGGTTAGGTTCCATGATTCGAATCCTCCGTCATCAGTTTTTGGATCACGACTTCCCCTTGCGTTTCGCGGTTGGGAAGCATCTCGGGCGGCTGCACGCTGTCATCCCATACGTTTTGGAAGCCTCGCCAGGCCAGCTTGCCTTCCTCGGTCAGACGGATGCTGTTGATGCACCACTCCCCTTTGCCGAAGAGCTTGTCGGGGATCTCCTCCACCGTTTCCAGATCCTCGGTGTGGATGATCTCCCACTTACGGGCGGAGGTGTGGCAGATGATGTAGCCTTCCTTCAAATAGGTAAAGCCCCAATCGCGGGCGGGGGTCTTTTCCTTGATGACCTCACCCGTTTCGATATCCAGAAGCTGAAGAGCTTTGTCGTGCTGATGGCAGAGGACGGTCATCTCGTTGACGTAGATATTGGTGATGCCGAACCGCCGTTTGGTGCGCCACACGAGCTCACCCGTTTGGGCGTTGTAGCAGAACAGCCCCTTCTCCCACGACTGTACGAACACGAAACGGCCGTCAAGGGAGACCGACAGACCAAACTGACCGTTATAGGCATTACCCAGGCCGTTTTTCTCCAACCATTCGAACACCCGCCCGTCGCGGTACTCAATAACAACCGTTGTGGGCCCATCTTTGTATAGCTCAGGTACATACTTTCCGGACTTGAACAGCGACCACTTGATGACGCCGCGGCGGTAGACCGTCAAATAGCCAAATTCGTCATCAATTTTACAGTTATACCACGGGTGATCTGACTCTTTATGGGTATAATGTTGCTCCCCAACCATCACCCGATGACCGCCAATCTCAAAAACTGTATTTTTCTTTATGGCTTCAAACATATTTGATTCCTTTTTGAAAGTTCTTGAAGGGGGTCAAGGGGGAAACT
>JAFQOC010000585.1 GCA_017420845.1 Clostridia bacterium | reverse complement strand
GCCCCCCAGCTGTCCCGGGGTGTGGTAGTCATACTGACCCGTCTTGAGCCCGTAGGTCCAGCGAATACCCTGCCAGAGCACAGAGGTGTTATTGGCGTGGCAATGACCCACGAAGACGCCGTCGACACCTGCCTTGCGGAGCCTGTCCACGAAGTCCTCGGGGGTGCCGAAGCAGCCGATGGGCTCCCGTTTGCAACCAAAGTCCCCGTCCTTTGCGGGGGAGGTGACTCCGATGATATACTTTTCCCGCTCGTCGGAGGTCTGGTAGCCCTTCTCCACGGCAGCTCTATGGAACTGAAAGCAGGGGATATGAAAGCAGAGGAAGGAGGGGACGGGGGTGCCGCCATTCGCCTCAGTCAAGCGGTCGGCGGTGGTGTAGAGCCATTCGTACTGATCAGCGGAGAAGCCGAGGCCGCGGCGGGCGGACTGCACGGGGGACCCCATACAGCCTCCCGAATCCATCATGTACAGGGCGCGGCAGGGCTGACCGCCGCGGGTGATGAGCACCGAGAAGTTGCCGTTGCCCGCGGTGCTTCCCTTCTTGAACAGGCAGTAGGGAGCGGCCTCAAAGCGGGCATTCTGCCAGTCCACGCCCTTGCGGGATTCGTTATCGTGGTTGCCGTAGACGGGGGCCCATGGGATGCAAAAGCTGTCCATGAAGTCACAGAACAGGCCGAAGCTGGTGCCCTGATCGTCGAACTCGCCGTAGATCACGTCCCCAGTAATGAAAATGAGGTCGGGGACAGCTTGGGCGATGACGCTTTTGATCTGATCGGTGCATTGGATGGGGATGGCCTCGGGCTGCCACAGGGCGGTTTCCCTCTTACTGAGGCGGTCGGGGGTTCTCTGCTGGGCGGCGTCGATGATCTGCATATCCGTCAGCTGGAGGATACGGAGAGGGCGGCCCTCAGGGAGGTCAAGGACGAAATCCGCGATGCCCGCAAAGGAGGCGGGGACGGGGGAGGATTTGCCGTAGAGGGTGGACATGGAGACTCCTTTCTGTGGATATACAGAATATGAGATACAAGATACGAGATACAAGATACAAGATACAGCCTGGTTTCATCCTATCTTGTATCTTTGTATCTTGTATCTTTGTATCTGTTACTTCCCATACGCCATGACCATCATGTGGGTCAATGCCTTGGCCTCGGCCATGCCGCAGCCGGGAAGGATATTCCCCGTGACGAACTGGACAATGGGGGCGGGATCCCCCTCCGGGACGGGAACCTCCACCTCCTGCCCGCCCGTGGCGGCGGTGCGCTTGGTCACGCGGTCGCCCTCCATGCGGACCATACCAAGCTCGCCGTGGACCTCAAAAACCACGGGATCGTTGGTGGAGACGAAGCCCGTCTCATTGATGGCGATGGCACCGTCAGGATAGGACATGACCGTCACGGCGTTGTCCTCTACGCGGTCGGTGTTCTTCTCGGCCACGGCGGGATAGTCGCAGGAGACGGTAAAGGCGGAGGAGACGGATGCGGGGACGCCCAGGATCCACTGGGTGAGGTACATACCGTGGGCACCCAGGTCGATCATGGCACCGCCGCCGCATTCCTCGGCGTTGTAGAAGTGGGCGGGGAGCCAGTTGCCGGTACTGCCGTTATGGCAGTTGCGGAAGCGGAGGTAGTTGATCTTGCCCAGCTCGCCGCTGTGGGCCACGGCCTTGACGGCCTTGCGGGAGCCGATATACTTCTGGAACAGGGAGATGACGAAGGTGATGCCGCTCTCGTTTACGGCGGCCTCGATGGCGTCGCACTCGGCATCGGTGAGAGCCAGCACCTTCTCGGTAAAGATATGCTTCCCTGCCTTGGCGGCGGCGATGATATCGGCGGTGTGATCCTTGGTGGCGGAGCAGACGATAACGGCCTCGCAGTCGCTTGCCAGGAGGTCCTCCACGGTAGCAAAGCGGGGGAGGCCGAAGTGGGCGGCGAAGGCATCGGCCAGAGCGTCGTTTGGCTCAAAGAAGCCTACCACCTCGCCGTGGGCCAGGGCGGTGCGGGTATAGTCGGGGGCGTGGACGTGCCAGACGCCGAGGATGGCGATTTTCATAGTGGGGATTCCTTTCTTTAGAGGGTAAATGGTGGTGTTTCAAATTTGGGTTTATCGCTGAGCATAGCTCAGCAGAGAGATACAAGATACGCGCCGAGCAAGCTCGGCCGATACAAGATACAAGATATAGAAACGGGAGTCGTCGTAAGGGTTTTTACATATCTTGTATCTTTGTATCTTGTAACTTGTATCTCACCGTTAAACTGCAATTTATCTCTTTACACGGAAGGTTCTCGTCACATCCCCGCTCATATCCACCACGAAGGAGAAGGAGTAGGTCCCGTCACCGTCATAGTGTACCATGTACCCGTCGTACTTGTTGGTCTCGGAGGCAGTATTGTAAGCGACCCATTTTCCGTCCACATACTCCTCGATGGTGGGCTTCTCGTAGCCCTCAAAGCCGAAGACACGGACGGTCATGCGGTTATCCGCGCCCGACAGAGTGAACTCGGCGGTCTGGCCCTCTGCCCGGATGAGAGGCATATAGACGTCGGGAATGAGAGTACCCGTCTTGACCTCGGTCTTGATGGGGTTCAGGCAGGTGTCGTTACGGACATTCAGGACGTTGGAGATATCGTCCTTGGCCACCTGGGGAGAGCCCCAGGGCATGAGGATCATGTTGATGATAATCTCGTCCCCCGCCTTCAGGGTGACCTCGCCCAGATCGAAGGTCAGGCGGCCGTAGTTCAGGCCCTGCCAGCAGTCCTCAAGGAGGATACCGCCGGTATAGGCCTCGCCGCCGATGGTGGCCTTGTAGTCCTTGATGACGGCAGCCATGTTGACGTAATCGGCGGTATTGGAGGAGTAGGAGTAGGACACGAAGGGGGACTGATCTCCCAGCTTGTAGAAGGTGGGCTCCCCATCCTTGGCGGCGTTCTTCACCACAGGTTGGTTGTTCTCGTCCAGATAGCCCAGGGTGTCGTAGATCACGGCGCGGCCGTCCATGGAGAAGAAGGTGAAGTCCTTCTTGAAATTCTTGAAGGGAATATCCTCCAGCACCTTCATGCGGATCTCGTAGTAGGTGCGGTTCTCGTCGCTCTGGGGCATCTCCATGTGGCGATAGTCCACCGAGATGCGGCCGTCGTCGGTGATGTAGTTCATCCAGATATCGGCATAGGTGGGACCGTGAGAGATCATCTCGTCCACGGTGTTCTCGGAGGCGTACTCGTTGCCCTCGGCGTCGGTGTAGTGGAGGAAGTAGAGGCGGCCCGCCGAGGTGTGCTGGGGCTGACCGGCCCACAGGGGGGCGGACATGGCGCGGAAGTCGGGGAGGGTCCACTTATCCTTGCCGTAGACGTAGTAGGGGGCGATGCAGTTGGTCTCGGTAACACCCGTGGAAAGGTGGTAGTAGGCGATGTGGAACTGGATAGAGGAGATTTGCTTTAAGGGGAAGATGCCCCAGTTCTGATAGAGGTTGAGCACCGAGAACTTGACGGTCTCACCGCTCTTTACCACCATGGGGAAATAGGTTTCGCCGTAGGCGGGGTCGTCATGATCAAAGATGGGCTCCTCGTTCTCGCCCTGGAAGTTCTTGCAGACCTGCATGAGGTAGGGCAGAACGCGGTTCTGATGATCCAGCAGGGCGGCGCACTCCAAGGCACCGTTGGCGGTATGGGTGTACATGTAGATATTACGATCGGCGGAGTCGCCCTTGACCTCCACGTCAATGCGGAAGTGGCGGTCGGGGTTCTTATAGTAGGCATCGTTGAACTCGGTGCCCGACAGCTCCAGGCGGTAGGAGCCACGCAGGGCGTCGTAACCCAGGGACTTACCGTTAAAGGTCTTGGAGGTGACGGTGACCGTCAGAGGATTGCGCTCCTCGCGGACGGCCTTACGGAATCCCTCGAAATCGTGGGTGGCGTCGTTGTAGATGCGCTGGCTGAGGTAGATATCCTCCAGATTCTTATAGGAGGACTTGGCGGCCGCCTTCTGGTCGATGATATAGTAGCCGTCGCGCTCGGTAACGGTCATGCTGCCCACCCCGGGATCCAGGGTCAGGATGTAGCCGAACACACCCGCGCGGTCGATATCGAAGGCCACGGCGGTGGCGGTGCTCCAGTCAACCCCCTCCAGGGAGGTATGCTCACCCTTGCCGTCGATCACCAGCAGGGACCCCACGCGGGACTTGTCGATGGCGGTCTCCATGCCGTAGGCGGTCATATTTCTGACCTCGTCGGTGGTGACCATATGGATGGCGGTGTGGAGCTTGTCGGGGTAGGTGTAGAGGACGCGGTCCACACCCACGGCGGGGACGTCGGAGGAGGTGGTCTTGACCGCCTTGATCTCGGTGATCTCCACCACCTCGCCGCCCTTGGCACCCACGTCCACACGGAGGGACTTCAGAGTGCCGCCGTAGTCGGTGACGTTGTTCAGGGGGACCAGGTAGGTACGCATCTCTCCCGGGGTCACCGAGAAGGACACCAGCTGGGAGCCGTCGATGCCGCCATGAGAGCCCGCGGCCAGGTAGAAGGTGGCGTCGGCGGCGTACTCGGTGCGCATGGTCACCAGCAGGGCGTCGTAGACCTCGGCGTCCACCTTGTAGGCATAGGCGAAATTGATGTAGGGATCGTCGGGGGATTCCACCGTGATGGTGACTTTACCCGTCTTGCGGTCCTTTACGGCGGTGGCACTGTGACCGCCGAAGCCGCCCACCTTCTTGAGCATATCCACGGGCTCCACCGACTCGTCCACGATACGGGAATCCCCGAAGTTCTGCCCGCGGATGTGGGTCTCGTAGTGGTAGGCACCGTAGAGGAAGATGTTCATACCGCCGCTGGCGGTGGAGTCCTTGGAGTAGAGGCGCTTCCCGCCCGCCTCCACGTAGGCCGACATGGTGTCGCGGAGGTAGGGCACGCCGTACTCGTTGACGAAGGTGGACACCTGTCGGTTGCCCGCCGTGGCCATCTCATTAATGACGGTCATGGTCTGATTGGTCATGAGGAAGGCACCGCGGTCACCGTCGGTGAAGTAGCCCTGGACGCCGTTGGCCACGCTGTGGGCGTAGGCGATGCTCTCGGCATAGGCTCCCGTGAGGGTGGGAGCGGCCACGGGCTGGGACTCGTCCACGGCCTTGCAGACGTAGCCCTGCTTGATGCCCAGGCGGTTGCCGTCCGAGATCAGGTCGGCGGCGAGCTTGTCCAGAGCAGCGGTCATGCCCACCTCGGTATTGGCGCCGATGAAGAGCTTCTCACCGATGGCGGCGATGTGGTAGCCCGCGTTGCCCACGGCGTAGAAGTCGTCGGCCAGCTCGGAGTTTCGGTTGGTGTAGCCCACCACGATCTCACGGGCAGTAGCCTCGGTGGCAGCATCCACGGAGGGGGTAGTAGTCACGCCGAGCTCAGCCAGGGTGCTTACTAAGCGGTCGGCGGCGGCCAGCTCCCAGGCGGCGGCGTAGTCGGGGACGATGACCGTATAGGCGGTCTGTCCGTCGGCGGCCAGCAGGAGTGTGTTCTCAAAGGCGTCGGGCCCGCTTGTCTCGGTGTCGATGGGGAGAGACTCGGTGACGCTGTCTTGACTATCGGTGGGGTCCTCGGGGTCTTGCGCGGGCTTGCAGGCCGTCAGGGCGGCGGGGAGCAGCATGAGCAGCGCCAGAACCAGGGAGGAGAGGCGGATCAGGGTAGGTTTCATAGCGGAAGCTTCCTTTCGTTTGGTAGCATCATTATAGCATAGAATTGCATAAAACTCAATGAACAAATGTGACAAATACACCACCCCGTTTTTGACAAAAACAGAGAGGGCGGAACCGTGTCCGCCCCCTCGGAAAGGGTAATTTACTTCAGGAACCCGTTAATAATCTGCTCCTCGGCCTCCTTTTCGGTCAGCCCCAGGGTCATGAGCTTGATGAGCTGCTCACCCGCAATCTTACCGATGGCGGCCTCGTGGATGAGGGAGGCCTCGGTGTGGTTGGCCTCGATCTGGGGAACGGCTACCACCTTGGCGGAGTCCATGATGATGGCGTCGCACTCGGTATGACCCGAGGAGCGGGCGTTGCCGTTGACCTTGGAATAGAAGTACTGTCTGGAGTCCTCCTTGGCCACCGAACGGGACACCACGTGG
>JAFQOC010000584.1 GCA_017420845.1 Clostridia bacterium | reverse complement strand
AGTGGGGGGCCTACGGCTATACCTTCGCCCTCCGCGCCGTGACCTACGAGGGGGATCCCGCCCTCAATCATGCCACCCCCGCCTACGTTTTTGAAAAGGGGGCGAGGTGCTTCGAGCTGGAGAACGGCAAAATTCAGCCCGACTTCGCCGATCCCATCTTCCTCCGCCATCTGGAGAACTTCCTCGCCGCCCTCGGAGAAAAGTACAACGGCGATCCCCGCATCGAGCTGATCGACGTGGGTACCATCGGCACCTGGGGCGAGGGACATACCGTGGAGGGGGACGGCGTGATCTATCCCCTGGACGTGGTCAAGAAGCACTTCGACCTCCATTGCAAGTATTTCCCCGACACCTTCGTGGTCTGCAACGACGACCACATGGTGGGCCGCATCCCCAACGGTCAAGCCGAGGTCCAGGAGGTCCTGGACTACGCCAACGCCCGCGGTATGGGGGTCCAGGACGATTCCATCTGCTGTGACTACTACTTCCAGATGAACGGCTACGATACCATGCGCGCCCCCTGGGCCTTCGATAAGCTGGCGGACAACTGCCCCAACGTCATCGAGATGGCCCACTACTGGTACATCAAGCCCCAGTTCGAGAGCTACTTCCGCGACGGTCTCACCGCCATGGAGGCCTACAAGTCCGCCCACGCCACCTTCGCGGGCTTCCACGGCTACCCCCGCCAGTGGCTGGAGAATGAGTTCTACCTCACCGAGTACTGCGCCAACCGCCTGGGCTACTGGTACTTCATCACGGGCGCCTGCATCCCCGAGCTGACCGATACCATCTACAATATCATCACCCTGGACATGGAGAACCGCGGCTGGGCGAGAGCCTACTGGCCGTTCACGCTGAAACTGCGCCTCAAGAACGAGCAGGGAAGCTACGAGATCCCCCTGGACGCCGATAACCGCGACTGGCTCCCCGACACCGCCTTCACCCTGGACCTCCGCGTGGATGCCCGAGGCGTGCCCGCAGGGGAGTATGAGGTAGCCATCGGCCTCTTTGAGGGAGAGCATCCCGTCAAGCTGGCCATCAAGGAGACCGCCCTCGACCAGGGCTACTACACCATCGGACGCACGACCGTCCGCGCCGTTTAATCGAGGGAAGGAGCGTATGAATATGGAAAACAAGAAATACCCCAACCTCATGCCCGCCCCCACCCCCGACGGCTCCCAGACCATGTGCGGGATGTTTGACGATCTCTCCACCCGCAGGGACTTCGTCGACCTCCGCCCCCTGATGGACGATAAGACCCCCCTGAAGAACCCCCACAAGGGCTGGTTCTGGCACTACATCGACAACGGCTACGGCCGCGAGAACTACCGCGTCCACCACGACCACAGCGACGACCTCTTGGATTTCCCCGGTCTCAACCATCTCTACCTCCGCTTCGACTGGGGCGACGTGGAGAAGGCCGAGGGGGTCTACGATTTCTCCTACCTGGACCAGATCATGGACCTCTGGGCGCCCAGAGGCTACAAGTTCTCCCTCCGCGTCTGCTCCTTTGAGGGGGAGAAGGCCATGAACCACGCCACCCCCGCCTACGTCTACGAGCAGGGAGCCCGCGGCTTCCGCACCCCCGCGGGGGCCATCCAGCCCGACTATGCTGACCCCATCTACCTCCACCATCTGGAGCGGCTTTTGTACACCCTGGGCGAGAAGTTCAACGGCCATCCCCTCATCGAGTGCATCGACATCGGCACCATGGGCACCTGGGGCGAGGGCCATACCGTCTTCGGTACGGGTGAGATCATCCCCCCCGTCACGGTCAAGAAGCACTTCGACCTCCACGCCAAGTATTTCCCCGACACCTGGGTGCTGTGCAACGACGACCACATCTCCTGCCGCATCGCCCACGGTCAGGCCGAGGTCCAGGAGATCCTGGACTACGCCTACGAGCGGGGCTTCGGCGTCCAGGACGATTCGGTGTGCTGTAATTACTACACCCAGGTCAACGATTACGATACCCTCCGCGCCCCCTGGGCCTTTGATAAGCTCTGGAGGAACGCCCCCACCTGCATCGAGATGGAGCACTACGGCTACGTTCACGCCCACAACGATCATTTCCGTGACGGTCTCACCGCCATCGAGGCCTTCAAGCGCTGTCACGCCACCTTCGCGGGCTTCCACGGCTACCCCCGGGACTGGCTGAAGAACGAGTACTACCTCACCGAGTACTGCGCCAACCGTCTGGGCTACTGGTACTTCCTCACCGGCATGACCATGCCCACCCTCACCCCCACCGCCCACAATATGGTCACGCTGGATATCGAGAACCGCGGCTGGGCCAAGGCCTACCGCCGGTACGATCTGGTCTTCCGATTCCGCAGTACGGCGGGGAAGGACTACGTTGTGCCTGTTGAATGCGACAACCGCAAGTGGATGCCCGGTGTCAAGCAGAGCATCAAGCTCCAGCTGGACTGCCGCCACGTCCCCGCAGGTGACTATGAGCTGGCCATGGGTATGTTCGAGGAGAATACCCCCATCAAGTGGGCCCTTAAGGACACCGCTTTCGACGGCGCGTTCTATACCCTCGGCGGGGTGAAGGTAAAGGAGATCTGATTCCGCGCTATATCAAAAGGCAATCCTGCGGGGTTGCCTTTTGATGTATGCGGCAAAACCAAACGCATATATTTGGTCATATCTACAATCTTGGGAAAAGGCTATTGACAAACAGCACGTCATGGTGTATTATTACAATAGCACAGTCGAAATGGAGGACAAGTGTATGAAACGAATTCTGTGTGCCATGATGCTCACTGTTTGTCTGCTCTCAGTATTGTGTCTCAGTGGTTGCGGCCAAAATAAACCCGACGGGATAAATCATACCTCCGAAATCCTTATAAACGAAGAAGCCTTTCCCTCGGATCTGGTCTGGTTTAGCCATTTGAGTGGCCCCTCAAGCGGTACCGGCATTCTCCCTGTTTCTCCATATAGGACGGATGCTACGGTAGGCGCGAACGGTATATGTGAAGCTCGAGTTCCCCAAACAGAAAAGAAACTGCAAGACTTGCTGGGCATGAACGACGAGACCTATGCACGGGATTTTGGCAGTTTGTCATGGCATAAGTACTGTAAGTATGAAGACACGGAATTGATCTATTTTCAGGTGGATGAAAATGCGGAGAATAACGGTCAGCCCGTGACCCATGCGGGGAAGCGCATGATCGCAGAGCGTTGCGGTGATGCTGTGTACATCACCGACATAACAGACATTGTCCAATCTTCCGGGGAATTATCGACTTCGTATGACGGCCGAATCGGATCGAAATACTATCTTGAATACGGTTATTACGATCTGAACACCCACGAGGCCAAGGTCTACACGCAGGAGAGTGAGCTACCGCCTGCCAAGCATGAGGCTTACGTTGTATATGATTATTCTCGCTTGAATTTCTTATTGAAAGAACACGAAATCGGCAGTGCCTATTTTGAGGATGTGGATTGCGTGGGTGTTTGCCAGTTGGGCAACCGCTTGTATGTGGTCATGGCGAGCCGAAACAGGTATCGTGAAGGGACTGATGAAAACGGTAATTTTATCTATGAAGGTGAGGATGTCTATCTCGTTACGCTGAATACCGAAACGGATGAAATTTTGTATTTGCAGAAGTATCATTTGACCGACTATTTTGGCGACAGTTATAGACTTTTCCAACAAAGCAGTGACGGTGAGCTGCTTGCCCCCATGGTCAAAGGGCCCGATCAGCCCGGGACCCCTTGACACCCTTCTCAAAACTCACCGCCCACGAAAGGACCCCAACCATGAAGAAAAGACTCCTCGCTCTCCTCCTCCTCGCCGTCCTGCTCCTCCCCACCGTGGCCTGTGACGGAGGACAGCCCCCTGCCGACACAAGCCCCGACAACACGGCTCCCGAAGCCACCGCCGAGCCGACTGCCCCCGCCGATACCCCGCCTGCGACCGATCCCGCTACCGACCCCGAGACCACAGCCCCCGAAACCGAGCCCGAAACCGAGCCGCCCCTGGGTAGCGTCGAGCTGGACAAGAGCAAGCCCTACAAGATCCTCTTCATCGGCAACAGCTATACCTACTACAACAATATGCCCGCCCGTTACTTCGGCGAGATCATGCAGGCGGCGGGCTACAAGGTGAAGATCATGTCCCTCACCAAGGGCGGCTGGACCCTTCTCAATTCCTCCAACGCACAGGACGAGCTGGGCAGTAAGGTGGATTCCATCCTCAAAAATCAAGAATTTGACTTCGTGGTCCTGCAGGAGCAGAGCATGACCCCCGCCGTCAATAGCGGCTCCTTCTATAACGCCGTCAAGAGGCTGGACAACAAGATTCGGGAGAGCGGCGCCACCCCAGTCCTCTACGCCACCTGGGGCCGCAAGCAGGGAAGCGGCGACCTCACCGCCTACGGCCTCACCGCCGAGACCATGACCTGGAAGCTGGCCGCCGCCTACGAGCATATGGGAGAGACCCACGACATCCCCGTGGCCCACGTGGGCCTGGCCTTCTGGGATATCATCCAAAACGATCGAAGGATCACCCTCCACGACCCTGACATGAGCCATCCCAGCCCCGAGGGCAGCTACCTAGCCGCCCTGACCCTCTTCGCCCGCATCACGGGCATCGACCCCGCCACGGTGGACTATGAGGGCGGCGTCAACCCCACTATCGAGCCCATCCTTAAGGAAGCGGCCCGCAAGGCGGCCTTCGAGACCCCCGAGATTCCCGAGGAGTACATGGACGAGGCCGCGAGACGGAGATAAGCCCGCAATAGGATTTTCATCAAAAACAGGCATTCCTGCATCCCCGGCGTGGATGAGTGGGGATGCCTGTTTGATTTGTGCAGAACGCTGAAATTCAAAGGTTGAATCGTTTTTTTGTCGTGACTATTGACAGCCCTTGAGCAACTGTGTATAATAGTGTTGTATGAAAGCGCTTATGCGTATTATGTGGAGGTGTTCTATGAAAAAGGCAATTTTGAATGGCATGACGGTTTTATTCGCCATCCTGCTTTTCTCATCTTGTGACGCACTCATGGAGGATGCTTTGCAGGATAGGGACACAACTGCCCTTGAGACCGAGCGGGATACCTACGTTACTCCCGATGAATCCACGGAAGAGCCTACCGATCCATCCACCGAGATTCCTACCGACGAGCTCACTGAAGTGTCGACCGAAGCTCCGACCGAAGAACCCACCGACTCCATCCCCGACGAGACCCTTCCTTCCTTGCTGGATTCCTTTACCTTGGAGGAGAATCCCAAAATGTTCATGCTGATCGTGGAGCTGGAGGGAGCCGATGGATGTGATATGGAGCAACTTACCTACCGTATGGCTCATAAGGACGGGAAAACGTATAGCTATACCGCTACCTTCAACCACCGCGTCTATCAGCCGGGTGATACGATCGAGATCTCGTTCCGGGATCTTGTCTATCAAGGCAAGGCTGTTGACATACAGGAGGCGATAAAAAGCGGCCTTTTGAAGGTAAGTCTGTCGGACTACTGCATGGTAGGCTCACCGGAGGAGAATGCCTTTACGTGGACGGAGGACGGCCGGGCGGTCTTGACTGTTACCCGGGATATGGCTCCCGACACCGATGATATTCCGGGCTATGTGTACAGCGTGACCGTTTACGTCGGGGAGGAAGCATGGTTTTTCAGCGGGATCATCATCTACTAACCCATAACGCGAAAAATCTCCAAAACCCCTTGACAAATCACGAAAAATATGCTATGATATAGTATCATAAACCGACGACGAAGAATAGTACCCGTCCCCCTCTGCCATAGAGACCCGCCGATGCTGGAAACGCGGGACAGAGACACGGCGAATGGACTTCCGAGGGCAGACCGAGCCGAACCGCGTGTTCGGGGTAGTATCTGACGGCCGCATACCGTTACCATGTAAAGAGGAGGGAAGCACCGAACAGGTGAAGTATCCCTCAATCGTGGGTGGTACCGCGGATTTTTACAGAAATTCGTCCCCGACAGAGCAGATCTGTCGGGGGCTTCTTTTTTGCTTTGACCATATGACCCACATAACAGTTGTCAAATAACACCTCGGTGTTAAAAAAATATTTT
>JAFQOC010000583.1 GCA_017420845.1 Clostridia bacterium | reverse complement strand
TGGCCTCACCCCGATAAACTTCAATTTGAAACACAACCTGAACTGTCACGGCCGGATTTGAACGGCTTTTGAATCGGTATTTAAAAAATTGAAAAAATATCAAAAAACGCGAAAGGTTTCCGTTTTTTTACTGTCTTATAGAGTAGACGGGATTTCCGATGCCCTTGATCGGGCGGTTTTCCCATGATCGTGCGTGAAAGACCTTGAAAGGAGCTTTACTATGAAAACCAAACGCCTTGCTACCGTGGCCCTTTTGCTGGCCTCCTTGCTGATCCTGCCCGCCTGCAGGACCGCGGGAGGCACCCCCGACCTCACGACCTCCGATACCACCGCCGGGGCGGTGGCGGACACCGGGACCCAAGCGGGGACCGAGGACGAAGGGCTTACCCCGCCCGCCTTGCCTGCGCTGGACACCTACCAAGGCATGACCCCCGACGTGCCCTATACCCTGGAATTCTATTCTCACGGGGACGGCACCTGCAGCCTCTACGATATCGTGGTCAACATGCTGTACGAGGGTTCCTACACCGTGGAGATCCCCGAAACCTCCCCCGAGGGGGATACGGTGGTGGAGGTGAGCTACATCAGCGCCACCTACAATCTGCCTCGCTACCTCACGAGGGAGGCCTACGAAACCCTGGATGGGTGGTGGGAGGAGTACTTCGACCGCTGTGTGGAGCAGGGACTGATGGAGGCGGCCCTGGCTGATTTCCGTCTGGCTCAGGCTCGCTCCTACTACATTCTGAAGGATGCCACCGGCGACTCCTCCGGGGTTGACGACCTGAACATGATCACCCGTTTCCCCCTGTGCGAGCATATCCCCGTATACGCATTGGATCTTGCGGTCACCGAGGTAGAATTTGCCCACCTCTCTCAGCTCATGGCCGCGGCCGCTCCCTGGTACACCACGGAGTGGTGCTACGCCGAGCTTTTGTCCATGAAGAGTCTGGCCGACGAATTTGGGGTGGAGGATCCCCACCTGGAGGAAGCTCTGGCGGAGCACAGCGATAGCCTGGCCGAGGCCGAGGCTGTCCGCCTCCCCCATACCGTGACCCAAATCGTAGACCAGCTGTATACCTTTTCCTCCATGGGAGTCACCCGTCTGATCTACGACGGCACCGTGGCGGAATTCGACGCCATCTTTTGGGGTCAAGTGAGCAAGCTTGTCATCCCCTACCCCATGACGGTTCAATGCACCGACGGAGAGCTGACGGTGAACGCTTCGGAGGTTCGCTACCCCGCTCTGACCGAGTGAATACCCTCTTCTGCGGGCAGAAGACGCACCGAAGGGAAGGGCGTCTGCGAAGACGATTCTATCAGACAATTACAAAAAAAATAGAAAAAATTTGCAAAAACGTGAAAGGTTTTGGATTTCGATCTGTCTTATAGAGGTAGAGGGGATACCCGACACGCTCCCCGTGAGGGGCGGATCTCCCCGCAAAGCGTGAAACCGCAAAAATCCTGAAAGGAGCTCTGTCATGGAAGATAACCGCATCATCGAGCTATACTTTGCCCGCGACGAGCAGGCCATCCGTCATACGGCGGAGAAATACGGCGCCTACTGCATGGCCGTGTCCATGAACGTCCTGAACAGCGAGCCCGACGCCGAGGAGTGCGTCAGCGACACCTACATCAAGACATGGAACACCATCCCCCCCACCAGGCCCGAATCCCTCAAGCTGTTTCTGGGCAAGATCGTCCGCAATCTGTCCATCAATCGCTGGCGGTCCTGGCACAGCGATAAGCGCAATCGGGACCTGGAGGTCTCCATGACCGAGCTGGAGGACTGCCTTCCCGACCCCGGAGACGGCGACCGCGGAGAGCTGGTCTCGCTGATCAATGAATTTTTGGAAAACCAGACCAAAACAGACCGCGTTATTTTCGTTCAGCGGTACTGGTATTCCCTCAGCGCCGCCCGCATCGGACAGGAGATGGGTATATCCGAGAATGCGGTGTGGGTGCGTCTCCACCGTACCCGCGAGCGGCTCAGACAGTTCCTGGAGGAGAGGGGGTATCGGATATGAAACGGCAACGCATCTATGAGCTGATGGACGGCATTCGGGAGGATTTCATTCTGGAGGCCGAGCCCACGTATCTGACTACCCTGCAAGCCCCTGCCGAAGCCGCTGACACGGCCGGAGGCCCCCGCAACATCTACGCCGCTGCCGTGACTCCGCCCGTGTCCCGACCTAAGCCTCGTCCCGCCAGGAGATGGATGACGGCGGCCTGTCTGGCTCTGGCCATTCTTGTGGCTCTGCCTATGTGTCTGGGCGGTCTGGCGCTGTCGGGAGGCCTCCTGGCTCCCGGCGGAAATGCGTCCGCCATCATCGGATCGGAATTTTTCGGCAAGCTGTTCCCCTTCCTGTCCCCCGATGAGACCGATTCCACGGATACCACCCATGCCCCCGAGACCGAGGACCCCTGCGCCAACGGCCACGACTGGGAGATCACCGACACGCTGGAGCAGGTCTGCTACACCAGCGGCTATACCGAGCGCACCTGCCGAAACTGCGGCAGGAGCGAAACCGAGTACACCGATCCCCTGCCCCACACCTACGAGAACGGTGCCTGCCGTGTCTGCGGTCTGATCGAGGGCGCCGCCGAGGACTGTACGTTCCGACTGGACAGCGTGCTCCTTGCCGCCACCGGCGAGAAGGGGGCCTCGGTGACCCGGGTGAACGGCAACGTGCAGGGCGAGCTGATTCTGCCCAACGTGGGCTACGTCAAGGATTACGGCCTTTTGCCCGTGACGGCGGTAAGCACCGGCATTCTTATGAGCGCAACCGACGATACGCCTGCCGTTACCCGCGTGGTCTTCCCCGACACGGTGCGCATCATTGGGGTTTCGTGCCTCCGTGACGTCTCTACCGTTCTCGAGGTGGTCTGGCCCGCTTCGCTGGAGGAGATCCATGCCAAAGCCTTTGCAGGCACGGGTCTGACCTCCCTGTCCCTGCCCGAGGGGGTACGGCTCATTGACGAGATGGCCTTTAACGGATGCGCCTCCTTGACCTCGGTGACCATTCCCGCCGCGCTGGAGACTCTGGGCGATGAGGCATTCGCCGGATGCGTGTCCCTGACCGAGCTGGACCTTGCCCACGGCGGCTATACCATAGGAAGCGCCGCGTTCTTGGGTTGTACCGCTCTGGAGACCCTGGTCATCCCCGAGGGGATCGACAAGCCGGGAGACTCCGCCTTCGCCAAATGCACGTCTCTGTCCGCCGTGACCCTCCCGGATACCATGACCGACACGGGTCGGTACACCTTCTCGGGCTGTTCCTCCCTCGCCTCCGTACGCCTTCCCGACGGGATCACCATTGGGGACGGTTGCTTCCAAGAATGCATCGCCATGACCTCCATTACTTTCCCGCCTAATATGGGATACATCGGCAGCTCTGCCTTCGCAAGATCCGGACTGATTGAGCTGATCGCCGAGGGAAATATCCTCGGTATGGATTCCGGCGCCTTTGCATACACACAGCTCACCTCGGTGGTGATCCCCGGCTCTCTGCAAGGCCTCAACAGCGCCTTTACGGGCACGCCTCTGAAGGAGCTGGTGGTCCTCGGAAGCTGTGAGAAGGGCGGTGTGGGCTTCGAGGCCTTCAAGAATCACCCCACCCTGGAGCGGGTGATCCTCCCCGACGGCATCACGAGCATCTACGGCTCCGCCTTTGAGGGCGGTACTCAGCTCAAGGAGATCCGTTTGCCCGACAGCATTGATCTGATTGCCGAGACCGCCTTCAAGGGCTGTACGTCCCTCGTCTCGGTCCATTGGCCCGCTTCCTTGCGGACCGTGAGAGAGCTTGCCTTTGAGGGATGCACCTCCCTGCGTACTGTGGAGGTGACCCACGTCACCGCCTCCCAGCAGACGTGGGAGCGGGGCGTGTTCAAGGGCTGCACGGCCCTGGAGAGTATGACGGTTCCCAAAAACGTCACCGAGGTGGAGGAGTGGGCGTTCTCCAATTGCCGTGCCCTGACCTCGGTTCAGCTCCCCCACGGCCTGAAGCGGATCGGGTACGACGCGTTCCATAACACCGGCCTTGCGTCTGTCGAAATCCCGCAAACCGTGATCCGCATTCAGAACGGCGCTTTTGAGGGGAGTGATCTGCAGGAGGTCACCTTCCTGTGCTCCGGCGCTCTGCTGGAAATGGGCACCAACGTCTTTGCCGACTGTCAAAAGCTGGAGTCCATCACCCTTCCGAACGGCAAGACCTACGTGGAGATATCCACCTTTGAGGGCTGTACCTCCCTGCGGGAGATCTCCTTCCCCTCGTCCATGAAGGCCATTGGAAACAGTGCCTTCGAGGGCTGTACCTCCTTGGAGATCCTGAATCTCCACAGCGGCATTACGAGTATCAGTGACACCGCCTTCAGTAAGTGTCCCAACCTGCGGGTGGTGACCATGGATGGGGAGAACGAGCGCTACGAGGTTTTGAACAACTGTATTGTCAAGGATAAAAAGGACGGCTCGATTTTCCTCTGCACCACCGAAGTGGTCCTGACCCCCGACATGGGGCTTACCGCCATTGACGGTAATGCCTTCAGCGGCCGCGCCATCCGCTCCCTGGTGATTCCCGAGGGTGTGACCGTCATCCGGGAGGGCGCCTTCCAGAACTGCACTGCCCTGGAGAATATCCACCTTCCCTCCACTCTTACGACTATTGAGAAAAACGCGTTCAGCGGTTGCTCGGCCCTTACGAGCCTGGAGATCCCTACCTCGGTTCGCACCATTGGCCGCAACGCCTTCTACCGGTGCACCGCCCTGGAAAGCATCACCCTTCCCTCGGCCACCCAGGTGATCGAGCGCAGCGCTCTCGCGGACTGCACCGCCCTCACCACCGTCCGTGTTCCCGAGGGTGTGGTCAAGCTGGAGGCCTACGTTTTCTCGGGCTGTACCAATCTGGAGCGGATCTACCTGTCCTCCACCGTCAGCGCCTTTGACGAGCACGTTTTCTCTGACTGCAAGGCTCTCGCCGAGGTATACCTGGAGGGCAACGTCAAAAAGTGGGAGATCATGATCAACAATTCGGTTCAGAGCAACACCGACTTCACCGTTTACTGTAAGAACGGCATGATCGAGCCGAACGGAGACGTGACGTTGTATGAGTGAGCAAAGAAAGGGGCTGAGTCAAAAGCTTTTCAGAAAGCGAATGGCTCAGCCCTTTTCTATGTAAGCCAACACTTATAAGCCCCAACAAAAGAAAAAGCCTCAAAAAGAGGCCAAAATGAGTACGACAAAAAGAGGATCCCAAGATCCTTGTTTTTCAAATCAATATTCAGATACGAAGAATTGGACTAAGAAGCGTTCAAAGGGAACAACTCAAGGCCAATTCTTCCTTTTTTCGTGCGGTTGCAGAGTTTTTCAATGTTAAAAGCAAAGGCGAGAAGAAAGAATTGGGTTTCAATATTCCGCTTGCCTCTTGTCAGAAAACGCCGAAAACCGTAGTCCTCTTTGA
>JAFQOC010000582.1 GCA_017420845.1 Clostridia bacterium | reverse complement strand
TAACTGCAACCCAACGCACCGATAAACCCAAATTTGAAAACATGCCTGAACCGCTACAAACTTTTTTTTAAGAATCGCAAAAAGGGGCTTGACAAATCCCGCCTGTTGTGCTATAATAGGCAGGTCGTGAGACATGCGGTGTTAGCTCAGCTGGATAGAGTGACTGGCTACGAACCAGTAGGTCAGGGGTTCGAGTCCCTTACACCGCGCCAACGGAAAAGCTGAGGCAATCGCCTTGGCTTTTTTGTTTTCCACAAACAATTCTATATCAAAAAACGACCGCATATTCTCTTTGCGTACGGGAGGGTTCTGTGAAAAAATTGCTATGCTTGATCATGATCTGTCTGCTCCTTTCCTCCTGCCGCGGAGGAGACGGGTTTGACGGCGGCCGCCCCATCTCCAAGGAGGAGCTTGCTTCCCTGTCGGCCGCGTTGCTGACCAACACCGTCTAGCCGGAGGAGCCCACCAGAGGCCAGGCCGAGAGCTTCTATCTGGTCTTTTGGACCGACGGAGGGAGCGTGTACCACATGACGATGGATTGCCGCCATTTGAAGAATGCCAAGTCCATTCGATCCGGGAGCATCCAAGCGGCCTTGGACAGCGGCAAGGGAAAAGCCTGCTCGGTTTGCGGCGGGGAATGAAAAGGAGTCCGAACGGCGTACACAGTTAGCGGCAAATTGAAAGTCAATTTACGCCGTTCCGAAATATTCCTCGCGGTTTGAACAACCGCGAGGAATATTTCCCAAACACCGCGCAGAGCGAATCGGCTCCTTTTTTCATTTGGCTATTGACTTTCTGTTCCATCTGTGGTATAATACAATCAAAAGAACCGATTTGCCGCAGAAAGGAGCCCTTCATGAGCGAACAAGACCACTCCACCTACCACTTCACCGAAAGCTCCCCCGAGGATCGTGCCATGTACGCCCGGGAGGCCGCCCGCATGATCCGCGCCTATCGGGTCCGAGGACGGATGATCCCCTTGGTCGGCGTACTGACCTCCCTGCTCTTTACGGTTCTTGTACCCCTGTGGTGCGGCTCCCTCCTCGAGGATGTCAGCCCCGGCACCGCCCTGGTGGGCGGCGTGCTCCTCTCGCTACTGGCCATTCCCTTCCACCTGCTGGGCGGGAATCAGAAATTTCTCCGAGCTACCTGGGTCAGAACCCTGCTGTACGGGGTAGGCATTCTCATCAATACCCTGGGCACCTCCCTTTGCATGACCGCCTACTATATCCATCTGGACGCAAAGCCCACCCCCTCGGCTCTGTCGGCAGGGGTACTGGCTTCCGTCTTGCTGTACGGAATCGTATGTCTGCTCATCCAAGTCCTGCCCGACCGATACGGTCTGGGGACAGGGATCACGGCGCTCCTGACCGTGGCTCTGATGGTGGTCTGCATTATATTCTGGGTGCGGAGCGACAGCAAGGTGCTCTTCAGCTTTGGTTGCTTCAATCTCATCTGGACCCTCATCACCGTGATTGCCCTCCACGTCTCCTGCTCGGATGACGAATCCCCTTGGCTGCGGTTCACCTCCTTTGCCTCCTTCGGTCTGCTCATGGCCGTGGCGTCGGTGGTGCTGCTGGTGCTGATCTGCGCGGGCGGCGACGGCTGTGACTGTGACTGCGGCGACGGCTGTGACTGCGACTGCGGCGGTGCCTGCGACGGCTGCGGCGGCGAGGGACAGGGAGCGACAAAGCCCAAACGAGGTCGAAGACGGTCGGGGATGTGACGGGCGCAAGCCTGTTTTCCCGCATTTCGAATGCAAACATAAACGGTACGTCCGGGGTGGGCGTACCGTTTTTTCGTTCGTTATTTAGTTGAAATACACCGTCTTCCCCGTCCGTGCCGACTCATACACAGCGCAGACGATCTCCACCGCCTTCAAGGCGTCGGCGGGCATGACCTGGGGGTCACGGCCGTCCAGCACGGCGTCGATCATGTCATAGACCACGTGGTCGTGGCCGAACAGGCGGGCGGCATCCTCGGGGATGGCGCTCAGATTGCCGCCGCCGTAGCGGGCAAGCATCTCGGCCTCCTCGGCGTCCTCGTCGGGGGAGTCGGTCATCTTCCAGGTTTTGAGGCAATCGGCGTCGGCCTCCACCGAGCCACCCGTGCCGTAGAGCATGATCTCGGTGGAGATACCCGGGTAGGCGCAGGTGGTGCTGACGAAGGTGGCCACGGCACCGCTCTTGAACTTGATCAGAGAGGCGGTGGTGTCCTCGGTTTTGATATCGTGGTTGTAGATACCCATGTGGGAGGTGACGGATTCCACGTCACCCATCAGCCATTGCATGAGGTCTACGGTATGAACCGACTGGTTCATCAGCGACCCGCCGCCGTCCATTTCCCAGGTGCCCCGCCAGCCGCCGTGATCGTAATACGCCTGATCGCGGTACCACTTGACCCCGAAGGTGCCCAGGATCAGCTTACCCAGCCGTCCGCTCTCCACGGCATCGCGGATGGGGTACATATCCACGTTGAAGCGGTTCTGGTGGACCACACCGCAGATCATGCCCGTGCGGACTCTGGCCTCCTCAATGAGGCGGGCGCGGTCGGGGGTGATGTCCAGGGGCTTCTCCACCAGCACGTGCTTCCCTGCCTCCATGGCGCGGACGGCAAAATCCGCGTGCATGGCCGAGGGGAGACAAATGCTGATACACTCCACCCGCGGATCGGCCAGAAGCGCCTCAAAATCGCGGTACGCGGTAACCCCCGCGTACTTTTTTTGCGCCTTCGCCAAGCGCTTCTCGTCGATATCGCAGACCGCCACCAGATCGGCGCGGGGGGACGCAAAGGCCGCGTCGGCGTGAGCCATACCAATGCCCAGACCGAGAACGGCGTAGCCGAGTTTTCTTTCTTCCATAACGAAAATCCTCTCTTTTGAGTGAATACGCCAAGGCGCGTGAGTCATGCCGAAGACGTGGCAACGATGGGTCAGGGCTCCTCCCCAATGGCCAGCAGTACCATGCGCTCGCAGAGCTCACCGTACCCGATGCCCGCGGCAAAGGCGGCCTGAGGGAGCAGGCTGGTGGGGGTCATGCCGGGGAGGGTGTTGGCCTCCAAACACCACGGAGTCCCGTCCCCGTCCAGAATGAAATCAAAGCGGGCGTAGCCGCGCAGGCGAAGGGCGCGGAAGCCCTTCAGGGTCGCCTCCTCCAGAGCCTCCCTCTCGGCCTCCGTCAGGGGAGCGGGACAGATCTCTCGGGTCAGACCCGCCTGGTACTTATTCTCATAATCGTAAAAGCCCGACAGGGGGATGATCTCCACGGCAGGGAGAACCTCCCTGTCCAGAATGCTGACGGTCAGCTCCCGACCCGTAATGCGGCGCTCCACCAGAATGGCCGTTTCAAAGGCATTGGCCTTTTCCAAAGCGGCCACCAATTCCGCACGGTCCTCCGCCATGGAAACCCCCACGCTGGAGCCTCCCGAGCAGGGCTTGATGACGGCGGGATAGCCCACCTCCGCCTCAACGCGGTCGGCGGCAATCTCCACACCTCGGGACAGGTCACACAGAACCCAGGGAGCGGTAGGCACGCCCGCGCCTACCAGAAGCCGCTTGGTCAGATCCTTGTCCATGGCCAGAAGGCTTCCCGCGTAGCCGCTTCCCGTGTAGGGAATGCAGGCCATGTCCAGATAGGCCTGCAGCTGGCCGTTTTCCCCCACGTCGCCGTGAAGGGCAATGAATACGGCGTCCGCCTCGGCGCAGAGGGCGGGGATGTTATCGGCCATCCGCCGCTCCCCCCGACCCGTGGAGCGCTTCAAGGCCTCCAGATCGGGGACGGTGGGGCTGACGCGGTAGGGCTCAATGGGCTCGTCGGTAAACCCGGGATCAGAGCCGTCGATGGCCTTCCCCGTATACAGGTCCACTAGGCAGACGTCAAAGCCTCGGCGGACCAGAGCTCCCGCGATCAGGGAGCCGGAGGACAGGGAAACCTCCCGCTCATGGGACAGGCCTCCTGCCAGTACGGTTATTTTCATGGTGAGATTCCTTTCGTGGTGTGGTGTTCCCACCAGTATATGCTTACAGGTCGGGAAGAGTGATTTTGACAACGCGGTTGTTTCCGCCCAGATCGCGGATGATCTCCACAGAGGCGGCGGGGAGGTACTCCGAGGCCAGCGCCCTGAGCGCCTCCCCCTGATCGTACCCGATCTCCAGCAGAATGAGCCCCCCGGGACGAACCAGCCCTCCATAATCGCGGAGAATGGCGCGGTAGAAGGTCAAGCCGTCGGCACCACCGTCCAAAGCGGCCACAGGCTCCTGCCTGACCTCGGGGGACAGATCCTGTATGTCAGCGGTGGGGATGTAGGGAGGATTGGACAGAATGGCGTCGTAGGGAGCGCGGGGAGCAAGCGTGAGGACGCCGCCATTCAGCAGATCGGCACAAATGGGGGTGAAACGGGCACTCACCCGATTCCGCTCGGCGTTCTCCACAGCCAGAGCCAGGGTGTCGGGGTAGAGCTCCAGAGCATCGGCGGTCACGTCGGGACGACAGACCAGGGTCGCCACGGCGATACAGCCGCTTCCCGTGCACAGATCGACGATCCGGGCGTTTTGAGGAAGCCCATGAATAGCGGTCTCCACCAGCACCTCGGTATCGGGACGGGGGACGAGACAGTGGGGACTCACGGTAAAGGTGCACCCGAAGAAATCCCATTCTCCCAGAATGTACTGCAGGGGCTCACGGTTCAGCCGCCGCCCCACGGCGGCCTCCAGCCCGGGACTGTCGTAGACCCGGTTCCGATCAGCCATGAGGGTGGCGTAGCCCACCGAAGCAAAACGCTCCAGCAGGATCGCCGCCTCGCCCGAGGGCTCCTCAATGCCCGCGGCGGCCAGCTTTTGGGTCAGGGTCCTGTAGGAATACGGCATGGGCGCTCCTTTCTCCGAATGGGGATTTGTTCCCTATATTATAGCACCTTTTGCTTGAAATTGGAAGGGGCATTTTGTACCATTTTTCGGGGTCTGATTTGTGATTTTGCACACATCCGAGGCGAAAAACTGTGCAACCGTACAAAAAACGGGTTTCTTTCCTTTTTTCTTGGCTTTTTCGGCGCCAAAGCCCCGATTTTATGCTATAATGAAGTGGAAAATCGCGTTCTCCATACGCACTGTTTGAAAGGAATCTCATTATGAACGGAAAAAAGACCTGGTTCATCGCCGACGGCTACATGAGTGACACCACCAAGGGCGAATTCGTCAGCCACGAGGCTGTCTGCGTGCTGAATCTCTCGGGCCAGACCGCCCACATCGACCTGACCCTCTACTTCGAGGACCGCCCCCCTCTCCGCGGCTTCCACGCCACCTGCGAGCACGAGCGCACCAACCACATCCGCCTGGATAAGCAGATCAACGACGAGGGTCAGACCATCCCCCGCAACACCCCCTACGCCGTCCTGGTGGAATCCGACCAGCCCATCGTGGTGCAGATCTCCCGCCTGGACGTGTCCCAGCCCGAGTATGCTTTGATGACTACCATTGCGTACTGATCTGTCCACTCCGTCTCCTTGAAAATCTCCACCCCCGGAGGAATCTATGACGAATCGAATCGACGTAACCGTTTTCTGCTCGCGAAAAAGCAAGCAACGTTTCCTGTCCACCTTTGAGGAGCAACAGCCGGGCGCCTGGCACTGTATCAAAAACCTCCCCCTCGAGCCTGCTCCGCTCATGGAAAAGCTCAAATTCAAGCTCCGGGGACAGGGTCGCGGAGCCACCCAATCACCGTCGCTGAACAGCATAAGCGGAGATCTGTTCTACGATCTTCCCTGCCCCTTCTGCGAAAACGCGTGTCTGGTGCATTGCGGCAGCTGCGGCTCTCTGTCCTGCCACCCAACCGCCTCAGGTGAGTTCCATTGCCCCGTTTGCAAACGGTGCGGAGTCATTAACAGTGAGCTGCGGGATCTGTCGGGGAAAACGTCAAAATACCAGGGAAGACGGAAGCAGTAATAACCACTCAAAAAAGGCTGAGCCAAAAGCTTTTTAGGAAGCAATTGGCTCGGCCTTTTCTGTAAAGTTATCGCGAATATGTAGTGCCTCCCACGGCCTTGCTATGGCTCGGCATGCGGTAAACAGATGTGATGGTACACAAGGCTGAGAGCGGTACCGCCAGTCAGAATGAGGGAAAGATTTCCCTCTGTATCGAGTGTTACGTTTTGAATACCAACACCGTCTTTTCCGTCAACTCCTTCTTCGCCCTTTTCCGCGGCGTCCCCGTCCTTACCGACAAGAGAGGCAAGCCACTCGGTTTCAGTTCCGGTATACCCGTTTTTCACAGCCAGCTCATACGCGGGCTCGCCGTTTCCACCATCCGTACCGGCCTCCCCTACGAGCGAAGCCAACCATTCCTCAACGGTTCCCTTGTATCCGTGATCCACAGCCAGCTCGTACGCGGATTTTCCATCCTCGCCATTTTCACCGGCATCGCCTTGGATACCCTGCTCGCCCTGCGGCCCCGGCGCACCTTGGGTGGTGCAGGCTGTCAGGAGTAACAACAGCAAAAGCCCTTACTTGCTCATACCATTATACTACGAATTACGAAACATTTCGAATGCTTTTTAGAAATTAATGTAATTTTTGTAAATAATCCAACCACTCTATTGCCTTTTTCCGAAGAATCGGGTATAATAAAGAGAGATATCGTCCCCGTCCGCAGGAGAGGACGTAGCCCGAACAAGGAGGTAGACCCATATGCCCAAGAGCGGTAAGATTCTGCACTATGATCCCACCGTCCCCCCCTCCGCGCCCAATTCCGCCGCCCCTGAGGCCGAGCTCCCCGAGTTCACCCCCTCCGAGGCCCTGGAGGAGCTGGTGCGGATCATACTCGCAAGCGAGCAGGACCCCGTGACTCAACTGGCGGGATACCTCATCGCCGATGATCCCACCTATTTGCCCAATTGCGGGGCTGCCCGCTCTCTGGCCCGCCGTATCGGTCGGGACAGGCTCATGGAGGCCCTCATCCAGCCCTACGTCCATACCGTCAGACCCGTCGATCCCTGGGAGGGCGTCCAGCTTTCCTTCCTGAATCTCCACAGCACGGGCTCGCGGCGCATGAAGTGCCCCCCCGCCCGCTCGGTGCTGGGTCTGGGCAACTTTGACGGTGTACACCGTGCCCACGCCGTCCTTCTGAACGAAACCGTCAAGCTGGCCCGCTCCCTGTCCGAAAAGCAGGGCGAGGACGTGCTGGCAGGCGTCTTCTGCTTCATCCGCCCCACCCTGGACTTCGTCCTGCGCGGGGATGGCGTTTCTCCCGTCCGTGTCCGCGGACACCTGACCACCCTGCGGGACAAGGTCAAGCTGTTCGCCGACGCAGGTCTGGACTTCGTTTGTCTGTGCAACTTCCCCGATATCCGCAACCACAACCCCGAGGACTTCATCCGCCTTCTGCAAAAGTCCTGCAACGCCGTGGGCGTGGCCTGCGGCTTCAACTACTTCTTCGGCAAGAACGCCTCGGGCAATCCCGCCCACCTGCTCCACGCCTTTGGCCATGAGAACGTCTTCATTCAACCCGAGATGGCGGTGGAGGGCATGACCGTCAGCTCCTCCCGTATCCGTACCTGCATTTCGGACGGAGATATGGAGACCGCCGAGAGGCTTTTGGGGCGCCCCTATTTTCTGGAATCCGCCGTGGTCCACGGCAAGCGGCTGGGCCGCACCATAGGCTTTCCCACCGCCAATCAGTACTTCCCCACCGAGCGAGCCATCCCCTCCCGCGGTGTGTACGCCGTCCTGTGCCATACCCCCTACGGAGTCTTCCCCGGTGTCTCCAACGTAGGCATCCGTCCCACCACCGATGCCCACGGACGCGTGAACTGCGAGACCCACATCATTGGTATGCAGGGCGATCTCTACGGCCGCCGCATTCGGGTCGACTTTCTGACCAAGCTCCGTGATGAGAAGAGATTTGCGGATATGGAGTCCCTGATCTCCGCGATCCGTGGGGATGCCGAGGCCGCTGAGGCATACGTGAAATCCCGGGGGCTGATCTGATTCCCCCTTCATTACCGACACCGAAAGGAGCACGCCGCCATGAACGATGAACGCCGCCGGGACAACTCGGGTACGCGCCGTCCGTGGCGGCGTGGCCTTTGCCTGCTTCTGATTCTCCTGCTGACGGTCACAGCCCCGACCCTGCCTCTTCTCCCCATACGGGCGGCGGTGGAGGAGCCCCCCCAGACCACCGACGTGGGCGCCGTGCTGGTCATCAACCTGGAAAACAACCTGACCCTCTTTGAAAAAGAGGCAGACACCACCATCTACCCCTCCTCGTCGGTGAAGATTATGTCGGGACTGCTGGCCTGCCGCGCTCTGTCCCAGCGGATGAACGAGACCGTCACGGTCACCGCCGCCATGCTGGCGGGGGTGGAGGGACGGCGCATGAATCCCCCCCTGGCCGACGGCGAGACCCTGACCGTCCGTGACCTTCTGTACGCCGCCGTATGCGGAGGCTACAACGACGCCACCGCCGTGGTGGCCTGCCTGTCCCAGGGCTCCGTAGCCGCCTTCGTGGAGGCCATGAACAAGGAGGCTCAGCGGCTGGGCACCATCCACACCCGATATACCAATCCCACGGGGCTCCACGACCCCTATATGTGCACCTCGGTCCGTGACGTTTCCATCATCGCCAGAGAGGCCTACGCCAACGAGCTGTTCATGCAGATCAGCTCGGTCCGCACCTACACAATCGATGAAACCAATATTGCAGAGACACGCAGCTTCGCCAACCGCAACTACCTCATCTCCGACAGCAGTCAGAACTACTTCAACGGCTACTGCAAGGGCATGAATGCCGGTATGACCGACGAGGGAGGCTGGTGCGTGGTCACGGTCTACGAGCGAGGAGAGGTTTCCAACCTCTGCGTGGCCATGCGAGGCAAGGACGTGGCCACCGGGGAGCTGATCCCCTCCTACGTCTACGTGAACCGACTCCTGTCCTGGGCTAACCGTGCCTATACATACCGCACCGTCCTGTCCAAGGGTGAGGTGCTGGAGACCCTGCGGGTGGGGATGACGGGTGTGAGCAAATCCAAGGCCGATCTGGTCCCCGCCGCGGATCTTTCGGTCTATCTCCCCGCCGACGCCGATATATCCAACGGTCTGACCTTCACCACCATTTTGGAAAACGGAGAGCTGACAGCCCCCCTGACCGCCGGTCAGGTGGTGGGGACGGTCACAGCCACCTATGGGGGCCGTATCGTCGGCAAGGCCGACCTAACCGTCACCGAGGATTTTGCCGCCAGCGGCTTTCTGGCGGGGCTCATGGGCTTCCGCGCCTACCTCACAAGCCGCCCCTTCTTCATCTCCGCCATTCTGTTCATCGTGGCTCTTTTGATCTACCTCCGCTCCAGTACGGGACCGGGAGGTCGGTACGGACTCCGCAGCGTCCGCCGACGGAGGACACGTCCGTCAAGAAGACGCTACTGATCCGCGGAGCATCCTATCCTTACAATATTTTGCCCACCCCAAGGGCGTATCCTTGGGGTGGGCCTTTTTCGACACAAGACGACCGATAGGCGCATATACTGCCAATGACCCCGGGAGGGAGCTCCGACGATCTTCCGGAGCTTTCCAAACGTATGGCCACCCCGTACCCCGGGGGTCTAACCAATCACGGAGGTATCAGTATGGAAAAAAACAATTTCCTGCTCAACGAAGCCCCGCCGGACGGTGGGGCACAGCGAGACACTCCCCCCGATTTCACACACGGCGGTGAGCGTATGCCCCGACAGGATCTGTCTGACAATCATTCGTCCCACGGTACCTGCGGGTGCTGCCATGGCCACGAGGGCTGCGGACCCGAAAGCTGGGGGCTTTCGGAATATCCGCCCGCCATGGTCTACAGCCCATGCCAGATCTTCCGGGCGCTGTACGACCCCGACACTGCCCTGCATCGCGGCAC
>JAFQOC010000581.1 GCA_017420845.1 Clostridia bacterium | reverse complement strand
GGTGTTTCAAAAGAAGCACCGCCCAAAATGTTTCACGTGAAACGAGACAAAAATGTTTCACGTGAAACGAGACAAAAATATTCCACGTGAAACGAGACAAAAATGTTCCACGTGAAACGAGACAAAAATGTTCCACGTGAAACAAGACCAAAAAATACCAGGTGAATAACATCACCGGAAAATTTTTTGAAAAAGACGACTTTCGACGAAAAAGCCCTTGAAAAATCAGAAAAAATATGGTATACTATTCACAAACGAAAATGATGACAGGAGGATGCCTTTATGGGAAAAATTATTTCTTTTGCAAACCAAAAGGGCGGCGTGGGAAAAACCACGTCTGCTGTAAATATTGCCGCGTCCCTTGGTATTCTGGGCTACAGAACTTTGCTTGTGGATCTGGACCCTCAGGGTAATGCAACCAGCGGCGTAGGAATTGCAAAAAAAGGGTTGAAATGTACCATTAAAAACGTATTAATGCGGGAAAATACCGCAAAAGAAGCCATTATTGAGACAGAATTTGAAAATCTCCATGTGATTCCTTCTAATATGAGCCTTGCAGGTACAGAATTTGATCTTTTGCAGGATGAGGATACTGAGCCTTGGGCCATTATGAGAAACGCTCTTTCCGAAATTCGGGATCAGTATGATTACATTATTGTGGATTGCCCCCCCTCTCTGGGTATGCTGACGGTAAACTCTCTGTCGGCAAGCGACGGCGTTGTAATTCCTATGCAGTGCGAATTCTACGCTCTGGAGGGCTTGTCTCAGCTGATGATCACCATTGGTAAGATCAAGACTCACTACAACGCGGGCCTCACAGTCACGGGAATTCTGCTTACCATGCATGCAAACCGACTTCTTCTGACCCAACAGGTCAAAAATGAACTGAAAAAGCACTATGCGGGCAAGTTGTTTGAAACGCACATTTCCCGCGGGGTCAAATTGTCCGAGGCACCCGGTTTCGGTATGCCTGTGTATTACCATGATAAGCGCGGAAAGGGAACTGCCGAGTATCTGGCGGTTGCCAACGAGCTTTCTACCAGAATTTAAGGAAAGGATCAGCTGATTATGGCAAAAAAAGCACTGGGACGAGATTTTTACTCGCTTTTGGACGATAATATGATTGAGGGAGATGCCGCAAATAAGACGATTTTGACCTTGAAAATCGGCCGTGTGTCTCCTCGGAGCGATCAGCCCCGTAAAAATTTTGATGAAAACGCTCTGCAAATTCTGGCAGACTCCATCCGTGAGCACGGTGTGATTCAGCCAATTGCGGTTCGTGAGCTGGGGGCTATGAGTGAAAACTACGAGATCATTGCGGGTGAGCGACGCTGGAGAGCCGCAAAAATGGCGGGCTTGGACGAAATTCCGGCCATTATTCTTACCGGCGACGATTTGAAAATTGCTGAGATCTCTCTGATTGAGAATATTCAGAGACAGGATCTCAATCCCATAGAAGAGGCTTTGGCCTATAAGGCTCTGATCGAGCGTTTTGGTTTGAAGCAGGAGGAAGTGGCTCGTCAAGTGGGAAAGAGCCGTTCCGCCGTGGCCAATATGCTTCGTCTCTTAGAGCTTCCCGATGACGTTTTGAATATGGTGCAGGACGGAAAACTGTCTATGGGCCATGCAAGAGCAATATTGGGCCTTACTGAGGAAGAAAAAATGCTTCCTCTCGCCCAAATGACGGTAGAGCGTGAGCTTTCCGTCCGCGAGGTGGAAACCCTGGTCCGTAAATATAATACCGTTGAGGAGGAAATCCCCGAGGCGGATGAGGACCACACCGCTACTCAGCGTCGCATTTACATGAAGGAGCTGGAGGACCGTACCCGTACCGCTCTGGGCCGCAAGGTGAAGATCCACGAGACACCCAGAAAGAAGACCGTGGAGCTCTCTTTTGAAGACGACGAGGACCTGGAGAATCTGTTAAAAACCCTTGCGGGACAAGACTTTTTTGATTAATACATACAATAGAAAAGGAAGGTAAAATACCATGTTGGATATCAAGTATATCAGAGAAAATCCCGAGGAGGTCATTGCCCGTCTGCTGATCAAGGGCAAGGACGCACGTGCCGATATTGAGGCTATTCTGGCTCTGGACGGAGAAAGAAGAACCCTGATCGCTGAGACTGAGGCCATCAAGGCTGAGCAGAATAAGATCAATAAGCTCATTCCGCAGTACAAGAAGGAAGGGAAGGACGTAGCACCTATTTTCGCCGAACTGAAGGCTATGTCGAATAAAACTAAGGAAATCGACGAAAAACTCAAGGAGGTAGAGGTCAAGCAGACCGATATCATGCTGGGTCTGCCTAACCTGCCTGATCCCGATCTGCTTCCCGGCGGCAAGGAGAACAATCAACCTCTCCGTTACTGGGGTGAGCCCAGAGTGTTCGATTTTGAGCCCAAGCACCACGTAGATCTCTGCACGGATCTGGGTCTCATTGACTACGACCGCGGCACAAAGCTTGCCGGCTCCGGGTTCTGGATTTACAGAGGTATGGGCGCCCGTCTGGAGTGGGCTCTGCTCAATTACTTTATCGATACCCATCTGGCAGATGGCTACGAGCTGATTCTGCCTCCCCATATGCTGGAGTACGAGTGCGGTCTGACCGCGGGTCAGTTCCCCAAGTTTGCCGATGAGGTTTATAAGATCGAGAACCCCACCGACAACCGTATGCACTACATGCTCCCCACCGCCGAGGCCGCCCTGGCTTCCCTGTACCGCAACGAGATTCTTACCGAGGCTGATCTGCCTAAGAAGCTGGTTTCCTATACCCCCTGCTTCCGCCGTGAGGCCGGTTCCTACCGCTCAGATGAGCGCGGTATGGTTCGCGGACACCAGTTCAACAAGGTGGAGATGTTCCAGTTTACTCTTCCCGAGCAGTCTGACGCTGCCTTCGACGAGCTGGTAGCCAAGGCTGAGGCTCTGGTGGCAGGTTTGGGCTTCCACTTCCGTACCGTCAAGCTGGCTGCTGAGGACTGCTCCGCATCCATGGCCAGAACCTACGACATCGAGATTCAGATTCCCTCCATGAACGGCTATAAGGAGGTATCCTCGGTCTCCAACGCCCGCGATTATCAGGCTCGCCGCGGTATGATGCGTGTCAAGAGAGCCAACGGTAAAACCGAATATCTCCATACCCTGAACGGTTCGGGTCTGGCTACCAGCCGTATTCTGCCCGCTCTGGTGGAGCAGAACCAGAATGCCGACGGCAGCATCAACGTCCCCGACGTCCTGAAAAAGTATCTGGGTGTGGACGTCATCCGTAAATAAGGAGGTTTGTCCCCCATGTGGTTGAATGGATTACTGATTCACATGAGGACTATGCTCATGTCATCGGGGGAGCCGTCTTTACTGGAAGAGCTGTGGGCCTATCTGGAAGGGAAGTACTTCTCGGTGGATACCGGGCGATATGAGAATATCAATATTGGCACAGGATCCCTGATTACCCTGCAGAGGGTGGTTTTGGGTATTTTTGCCGGTATTATTATCGCGGCAGGCTTTGCCTGCTATGACAAGAACCGTCTGGGTGCCTTTGTCCGCCGGCTGGTCAAGGAGGAATGTCTCTGGCCCAATAAGGCAAAGACGCTGTCAGAACTGGGATTCTCACGGAACAGCGGTGTAAAAATGAGCCTGCGCAGCCCCAATAAGCTGGGTAAGATCGTTCATTGTGTGGAACGGGATGCTTACCTGGAGCAGGTTGAGAAGGCTCGCGCTGAGTACGTGGCAGAACATGGAAACGAGGAAGGCTTTTTCATGCCTGAGTACCGTTTGGATTTTAACAGCGATCATTTCTACATTCCCGATGAGGAGCATTACCGCGCCGAGGTTCGCTATGAGGAAAAGGGATCGGGCTGGCGCGCCTTTGCTCTTGTTGTTATCGTTTCGGTGGTAGGGGCTGCTCTGGTTTGCTTCCTCCTCCCCGATATGATCCAGCTTGTGGATAATATGATCGGAATCCTCTCTGAGAACGATAAGTATTGGACCGGCGGTTGAATTCTGCTTAAAAGTATAACAAATTTAACTATCGAGGTATATCATAATGAACCGGACACCAAAAAGACCCTTGATCGGCTTGGTTTCCTCCCGTGACGGGGAGAAAATGATGATGGCTCAACGCTATATGGACGCCGTATGGTATGCGGGTGGGTTGCCTGTGGTGCTGGCTTATACCACCGATCCCGAAAAGCTGGCGGAGTATGCCCAAATTTTTGACGGCTTTCTCTTTTCCGGCGGCGTGGATGTGAATCCCGTGAAGTATCGTGAGGAAAAGCAGTTTGACTCGGTGGAGATCGATACGGTTCGTGATGAATTTGAAGAGGCTCTGTTCAGGGCTATCTATCCTACGGGTAAGCCGATTCTGGGTATTTGCCGGGGTATTCAGTCCATCAACGTCTGGATGGGCGGTACCCTCTACCAGCACCTGGACGGGCATCGTCAGGATCAGCCCGCCGATCAGACTACCCATGAGATTCTCATCAAGGAGGGAAGCATGCTCCACGCTTTGTGCGGCAAGACCTCGGTGATGGTCAACACCTTCCATCATCAGGCCATCAAAACCCCCGCGCCTGCTTTGACCGTGGATGCCCTCAGCCCCGACGGCTATATCGAGGCGGTACATGAGGAGGGACACCGCTTCCTCTTTGCCATGCAGTCCCATCCCGAGTTTTACTACAGTAAGGCGGGTGACGACCACTCTCTGGCCATTTTCAAGGCCTTTGTGGCCGCTTGCCTGTAAGAAAAATCCCCTGCGGCGTTCTTTTCCGCAGGGGATTTTTTGGATTCATATACCGTTTTTTAGGGGGTTACATGGGTGTAACCCCCCCCTCTTTTTGTTTTTTTTAGGGAAAATGGATTACTTTTTCCCTTTCATGGGACGGATGGTCTTAGGATCCAGCGCTTTGCAGAGCAGGACGGCGAAGATACCCGTCAGAACGGCGTTGGGGAGCATGTAGCCCGCGTTGTAGACCAGGGAGTAGATCCAGGGATTCATGCCCTCGGGGGCATAGCTGCCCCACAGGATACCGCCGGACAGCACGGAGGAGATGTAGCGGAGGACACAGACGATCACCGCGCCCACGCCGTAGCCTGTCAGCCGCATAGCCTGATTTTTCTGGCCAAAGGCCTTGGCAAAGAGAGGGGCTGCGCCAATGATCGTAAAGGCGACGATGTAGTCCAGAAGGACGCAGAGGATAAAGGCCCACCAGGTGTTTGCGGGGGGAGGGTACCAGCCCATGACGATCTGCAGACCCGAAAATACCAGGCCTGCCCCCATGCCCCAGACAGCGCCATGGCGGTAGGCGAAGTAGACAATGGGCAGCATACCGATGGTAATGGAGCCGCCCGCAGGGAAGAGGATGGCATTGTAGGGGGCCAGGGCGCAAACGTAGTCAATGACCCAGGCCAGCGCCAGCATCATGGCTCCCTCGACCAAGGCCAAGAGATTTTTTTTGTGATTCGCTTTCACGAGAACCACCTCCAAAATAAAAATTCGACCGCACGGAAAATCTCCGCGTGGTCTCATGAATGGTGGTTATGAATGGCAATTGCGCACTTCCCAATTCAAGACATTCAAAAATACTTCCTACGCCGGTATTATCCGTATCAGGTTAAGGGTTCGCGCAATCGGCGCATCTCAGCCGTCCGTCCGGGTAAGCCGCGGCCAAACGGCTCTTACCCGGGGTCAGCACCCCTGATTTTTCGTGCCGGATGGAAATCTCCATCCGTGTCGTGCCACCATTATACAACAAATGACCGTACCTGTCAAGAGGAAAGCGAAAGAAACAAATCTTTTATGAAAAAATACATAAAAAGATCGATTTGAACCGCATCTTTCT
>JAFQOC010000051.1 GCA_017420845.1 Clostridia bacterium | reverse complement strand
GTCATAATGGTTCGGGAATCAGGCTATGCATATGCATAGGTCATATCAATTCCCTGTTAAAGGTTTGGGGAGATTCCAAAGAACCTTTTTGCAAAAAGGCTCTTTGGCGGGGATTGGGGCAGCGCCCCAATCAATCATGCAGCTTTCTCTTGTCCTTGACGCGGACGGCCTTGCCCTCGGAGCGGGCGATGGTCTTGGGGGCCACCAGATGGACGGCGGGATTGATGCCCAGCATGGTCTTGATGGCGCCTGCCAGAGCCTTCTCGGCGGCGGTGACGGCCTTGACGGTATCCGAGAACTGATCCTCGGTCAGCTCTACGTAGATATCCAGGGTGTCGGTGTTGTTCACGCGGTCCACCTCAATGAAGTAGTTGGGGGCGTAGCCCTCCTGGAGCAGGACGGTCTCGATCTGGGAGGGGAATACGTTGACGCCGCGGATGATGAGCATATCGTCGGAGCGGCCCATGGGCTTTCTCATGCGGATCAGGGTGCGGCCGCAGGAGCACTTCTCGCGGGTCAGCACGCAGATGTCGCGGGTGCGGTAGCGCATCATGGGGAAGGCTTCCTTGTCGAGACAAGTGAAGACCAGCTCGCCCTTCTCGCCCTCGGGGAGAACCTCCTCGGTGTCGGGGTCGATGATCTCGGCCAGGAAGTGGTCCTCGTTGATGTGCATACCCTTCTGCTCGGCGCATTCAAAGGACACGCCGGGGCCGGAGATCTCGGTCAGACCGTAGATATCGTAGGCCTTGATGCCCAGGGACTTCTCGATGTCGCGGCGCATCTCCTCGGTCCAAGGCTCGGCGCCGAAGATACCCGCCTTCAGCTTGTTATCCTCGGGCTTGTAGCCGCGCTCCTTCAGGGACTCGCCCAGGTAGGCGGCGTAGGAGGGGGTGCAGCAGAGGATGGTGGCCTCCAGATCCATCATGAACTGGATCTGACGCTCGGTGTTACCCGAGGACATGGGGAGGGTCAGACAGCCCACCTTATGGGAGCCGCCGTTGAGGCCGGGACCGCCGGTGAACAGACCGTAGCCGTACGCAACCTGACAAACGTCCTCATTGGTGCCGCCCACCGCCATGATGGCGCGGGCGCAGCAGTCCTCCCACAGATCCACGTCGTGCTGGGTGTAGAAGGCCACGACACGGCGGCCGGTGGTACCCGAGGTAGACTGGATACGGACACACTTGGACTGGTCCACGGCGAGGAATCCCTTGGGATACTGGTCGCGCAGATCGTCCTTGGTGATGAAGGGGAGCTTGTGGAGGTCCTCAATACCGTGGATGTCATCGGGGGTCACGCCCTTCTTGTCCATCTTGGCGCGGTAGTAGGGAACGTTGTCGTAGATGTGGCGGACCTGCTTGACCAGCTTCTCGGATTGCAGGGCCTGCATCTCCTCCAGAGGCATGGTCTCGATTTCGGGTTGGTAGTAACGGCTGTTACTCATGCGGATCACTTCTTTCTTTTTGGATTTTTGGGGAGCTAAATGATTTCAAAATCGGGGTTAGTGGGCTGTTTGACAGAACAGGTCGGTGTTTTCGTTACGGGCGCACACATAGGTGCGCCCCTACCTAGTATCTAAAAGCCGAAATGCTATTGTCCAAACAAACAATCGGGGGTAGGGGCGCACCTGCGTGTGCGCCCGCCAACACAACGGTTTCCTCATGCTTTTCGGATTGCAAACATCCCGCCAAGTTCTATCCGCTTAACCTTCTGTCACGCTCTTCCCAGCGCGAATGCCTTCTTGTTGATCTCCACGAACTTGGGCTTGACGCACTCCTCAATAGCGGTCATCCACTTGTCCTCGGTGATCTCGGGGAAGTAGCGGGAGAGGCGGCCCATCAGCACCAGGTTGACGGCCTTGGCGGTACCGGCCTCTACGGCCAGGGTCAGCGCGTCCATATCGTCGATCTGCACGCCCTTTGCCTTCAGGGACTCCAGCACCCCGTGGGGGTAGGCGGCGGCGCCTGTGATGACGGGCATGGGATCGGTCTCGCGGTCGTTGACGATGATGCGGCCGCCATCTCTCAGGCAGGACGCCCAGCGGGCGGCCTCCAGCTTCTCGAAGGAAACAATGTAGTCGGCCTCGCCCTTGTCGATGATGGGGGAATCCACGCGGTCGCCGTAGCGGACGTAGGTGACTACGCTACCGCCGCGCTGGCTCATGCCGTGAACCTCGGAGACCTTGACGTCATAGCCCTCGGCACAAAGGAGGTGACCCAGCAGCTTGGAGGCGAGAAGGGAGCCCTGTCCGCCCACGCCTACGATCATAATGTTCTTCGTAACGGTATCCATATCAGTTACCTCCCTTGATGGCGCCAAAGGCGCAGAGCTGCTCGCAGACACCGCAGCCCACGCAGAGAGTGGGATCCACCATAGCCTTGGTGGTCTTACCCTCCCCTTCCATGTGGATGGCGGGACAGCCCAGCTTCATGCACTTCTTGCAGGAGCGGCAGGACTCGGGATCCACCTTGACGGCGGGCTTTGCCTTGACGGTCTTCAGAAGCACGCAGGGACGGCGGGAGATGATCACGCCGGGGCCTTCAGCGGCCAGCTCCTCGGTGATGGCCTTGTCGCAGGCGGCCAGATCGTAGGGATCCACCACGGTGACGCGGTCGATGCCCACGGCGCGGCAGAAGGCTTCCAGATCCACCTTGGCGGCAGGGTCGCCGTGGATGTTGTAGCCCGTGGTGGGGTTCTGCTGGTGGCCCGTCATACCCGTGATGGAGTTGTCCAGGATGATGACCGTGGAATTCGAGGCGTTATAGGAAATATTCACGAGACCGGTCATGCCCGAATGCATGAAGGTGGAGTCGCCGATGACGGCTACGGTGCGCTTCTCGGTCTCGGTGCCGCCGATCTTGTTAAATCCATGGACACCCGACACCGACGCGCCCATGCACAGCACCGAGTCAACGGCGTTGAGGGGCTGGGCCATGCCCAGGGTGTAGCAACCGATGTCACCGATGACGGTGATCTTGTGCTTGGCCAGGGTGTAGAACAGGCCTCTGTGAGGGCAGCCAGCGCACATGACGGGAGGACGGACGGGAATGGTCTCCTCGGCGGTGACACCCTCGACAACGTCCATACCGAAGACGCGGCGGATGAGGTTCTGGGAGAACTCGCCCTCCATGGGGAAGAGATTCTTGCCGTCAACCGTCAGCCCCAGGGCCTTGCAGTGGTTCTCAATGACGGGGTCCAGCTCCTCGATGACTACCAGACGGTCCACCTTGGCGGCGAAGTCGGTGATGAGCTTTTCGGGCAGGGGATTGACCATACCCAGCTTGAGGACCGAGGCCTTGTCGCCGAAGACCTCCTTGACATAGCGGTAGCAGGTACCCGAGCAGATGATACCGATCTCGGTACCGCCCATCTCCACACGGTTGACGGGAGCGGTCTCGGCGTACTCGATCAGGGCGCGGGTGCGGGCTTCCACCACGGGATGGCGGCGGATGGCGTTGGCGGGAGCCATGATGTACTTCCCGGGAGTCTTGACGTAGGGCTTGACGGGAATATCCTGTCTGTCCTCTACGGACAGAAGGCTCTGGGAGTGGGCGATGCGGGTGCACATACGGAGCAGGAAGGGGGTATCGAACTGCTCCGACAGCTCAAAGGCCAGCATGGCGTACTCTCTCGCCTCGGCGGAATCCGAGGGCTCCAGCATGGGCACCTTGGCGGCGATGGCGTGGTGGCGGGAGTCCTGCTCGTTCTGGGAGGAGTGCATACCGGGGTCGTCGGCCACGCACAGCACCAGACCGCCGTTCACACCGGTGTAGGACATGGTATACAGGGGATCGGCGGCCACGTTGAGGCCTACGTGCTTCATGGCGCAGGCGGCACGGGCGCCGGCGAGGGAGGCGCCGAAGGCGACTTCAAGTGCCACCTTCTCGTTGGGGGCCCACTCGCAGTACATCTCGGGGCAGACGTCGCGGTACTCGGCGGCGTACTCGGTGATCTCGGTGGAGGGGGTGCCGGGGTAGCTGGACACGAGACGGCAGCCCGCCTCGTACAGGCCTCTGGCCACGGCCTCGTTGCCGAGCATGAGGGTCTTCTTCATGATGGAATTCCTTTCGTATATGTGAATCAATTTTTTACCGTAAAAACAGAAAATCCCTTTGCCGGATACATCATCAGCAAAGGGCGAAATATTTCGCGGTACCACCTTTTTTCGCTTTTTCCACAGGGGAAAAGGCCTTACGGGACACAGTCATATCCCTTACGCTGTAACGGGCGTTCCCGTCACCCCTACTCCGTGTCCGATCAGGGACAGGTGTTCAAGGCGCGGCTCTCGGAAGGAATTCAATCGGGATTCGTGGCTGTCATCACACCGCCGACAGCTCTCTTGACACGAAGGATCCGACCTACTGGTTTCCGGTCATCGTCGATTTGTTCCTATTATAATGGATTGCGGGGATTTTGTCAAGGGTTTTTTTGAAAGTTTTTCGTCAAAATTTCGGCAAAAAATGAAAAAACAGGGGAATTTAGCGGTGTTTTTGACGGAGAGCGGGCGGAAACTTGCAATTCTCCTGCCGCGCCCACGTGAGGGCGGATTGCCGCCCCCTGTTGGCCGTCTGTGTTGGCGTGATTACGTGACGGGACTGCTCTTTCGCGCTTCCCGCCGAAAAGCCCCGGGAGCCACCCCCGCCTGGCGGGTGAAGACCCGACAAAAATAGTGGTAATCCTCGATCCCCACCGCAATCGCCACCTCGGCGATGGTCATTTCGGTTTCGGTCAGCAGCCGCTTTGCCCGTTCTGTACGGAGAGAGATCAGGTACTGGTTGACCGTAGTGCCGAAGCGCTCCCGAAAGGCGCGGTACAGGGTGTTCTTGGAGACGAAAAAGCGGTCGCATAGCCCCTCCAGGTCAATCTTGTGGGTAAGATTATCCTTCATGTACGCCGCCGCCTCGGAGGCCAGGTCACCGCCGCGCAGTTCAATGGCATTGCCCAACAGGATGTTTGGCAGAAGCTCCACGAGGGAACGGAGCTGTTCGTCGTCGTAGCAGGGAAGGGCATACCAACGCTCGGCCAAACAGGGGTTGTCACGGTATGGGGCGGGTATTACCGAGGAGGGGACGCGGATGCGCCCGGGAACTACATACCCCACCACGGTGCCGTCCTTGACCACGGGGACGATGGCGTCGAACAGCCCCGCGTGGCAGATATGGCTCTCGGGCCGGCAGGACTGCTTGCAGGCCGTCAGTAGCTGCCTGTCCGAGGCCCAGCACCGCTCGCCGGCGTTGGGGTCCTCGGCAAAGAGGGCGGCGCAGAAATTGTCGGGGGGACAGCAGTAGCACAGGTATTCCTCCTCGGTGGTCATGAAGGACAGGCTGATGCCGGTCAGACAGGTCAGGTTCTGCAGAATGTGCTTGATGCGTTCGGCGTCGTAATGGATCCGCATGATGAGCCTCCTCTCCTTTTTGGCTTATTATACACCATTTGGGAAGAAAATGCAACAACTTGTGCGAATTTTCCATTGATTTTCGGGAAACAGGTTGCTATAATGTAAATGGATAGTTGGTTCCCCTCCGCGGGGCGCCCCGATTCCCTCTCTCCCGATCGGGAGAAAGAAACAGAATGAGTTGATAAGGAGAATGATTATGAAAAAGATCGCGCGCATCCTGTCGGTGCTGGTCGCCGCTATTCTGCTCGTGACGGCCCTGTCTGTCACCGTATCCGCTTCCGAGGACACCCCCTATAACGCCTTTGCCGACTACGGTCAGCAGACCCACAACGTCCCTCCCTCCGAGGGCATCCAAATCGACGGTATCGTCTCTGAGGGCGAGTACGCCTGTGAGCCCATCGAGGTGAACAAGGACTCCGAGGGTATGAACTGGATGGATTGGTCCAAGGAGGGCTTCCCCGAGGAGGAAATCCCCGAGATCCTGCCCTACAGCATCAAGTACTACGTGACCTATGACGAGGAGGGCCTGTATGTGGCCGCCGAGATCGTGGAGGCCTCTCTCTTCACCCGCGCCGATAACAAGATCGACATCTGGGGCCTGGACTCTTTGGAGGTGGACGTTTCTCTGGACGCCTACGGCGATGTCGAGGAGGGTACCTTTACCCAGGCCTTCATGCTGGACCGTGTTCGCTCCACCTACGCTCTGTGGGATGACGGAAGCGGCGCGCTGACCCCTGTGGGTATCTGCTACACCGCCTCCTCCTACGGCCTGTACAACGTCAACG
>JAFQOC010000580.1 GCA_017420845.1 Clostridia bacterium | reverse complement strand
GGAGCGGGTGCAGAAGAACTCGCCCTTGTAGCTGGCGGTGGTGCGGTACAGGATCTTGGCGTACTTCATCTCACTGGGCTTGGCCGAGGGGCAAAGGAGCCAGGTGTAGGGGTCGTTGGCCGTAGCCGTAAAGGTGGTGAAGCCATCCCCCAACTCCACCGTCATATTGGCGGTGTTGGCGAAGGTGGCCTGGAGGTCCTCGGTGGTAAAGTCGTACATGAAAACGGGGGTGGTGGTGTTGAAGGTCTTGTCCTCGGCGCTGTTGGCCAGCGGGATGATGGTGGCGAGGGCCGAGCCCATCATGAGGACGGCCAGAAGCAGGGCAAGAGCCGTTATGAGCTTTCTTTTCATGGTTAGGTTTCCTTTCTGGTTCGGGGGCGTGCGCCTCCTCGGAATTGCAACCATTATACCAAAAAAGGCTACCTTTTGCAAGGGCTTTTCGGTTGTTTTTTCATATTGTTTACACTTTTACCACGCTTTTTCCACGCTTTTCCGACGCATTTCATTGACAGAAGGGGGAGGATTGTGGTATAATGGAAAAAACACTTTTTGGAGGCCTCCCATGAAAGATACCCGCCTTGAAGACGTCATCCTTGGCAGCGAGGACAACTACCTCCTGCCCTTCTACTGGCAGCACGGCACCCACCGCGACCGCATCCCCGCTCAGGTCCAACGCATCTACGACAGCGGCTGCCGCGCCCTCTGCGTGGAGTCCCGCCCCCACCCCGACTTCTGCGGCCCCGACTGGTGGGCGGATATGGACATCATCCTCGCCGAGTGCGAGAAGCGGGACATGAAGGTCTGGATTCTGGACGATAAACGCTTTCCCACGGGCTACGCCAACGGCTTGCTCGAGAAAAAGTACCCCCACCTCCGCCAATGGGAGATCATTGAGGAGCATATCGACGTCCTGGGCCCCGCCCCCGACACCGCCTTCCTGGTCAGCAAGGTTCTTCCCGACGACGAGATCCTGGGCGTCTACGCCTTCAAGCGCACGGGGGAAGGTCAGGCCACGAGGGGCGCGCCCATCGACCTCACCCCCTCCCTTACCGAGGGCTACGCCTACTTCGACGTCCCCGAGGGCTGCTACCGCGTCTTCATCTACACTAAGTCCCGCCGCGGCTCGAGAGGGAACTACATCGACATGACCAACCCCGAGTCCTGCAAGGTGCAGATCGAGGCGGTCTACGAGCCTCACTATCAGCACTACGCCAAGTATTTCGGCAATACCCTGGTGGGCTTCTTCTCGGACGAGCCCTCCTTCGGCAATAGCATGGCCACCCGCCATCCCGTGGATCCCAGCGGTCATGAGCGCCCCCTTGGCACCGTGGGTATGGCCCTCCCCTACAACGAAAGGGTCACGGCCATGATGGATGCCGAGATGGGGGAGTCCTCCCTTGGCTACATGGGGGAGCTGTGGTTCCCGAGCGACCACGCCCCCCTTACCCGCCTGGCCTACATGAACGCCGTTACCCGTCTCTACCGCGACAACTTCAGCTACCTCCTGGGCGACTGGTGCCGTGACCACGGGGTCATGTATATCGGCCACATCATCGAGGATTTCAACTGCCACGCCCGTATGTCTACGGGTGCGGGCCACTACTTCCGCGCCCTGGAGGGCCAGGATATGGCAGGCATCGACATCGTCCTCCACCAGGTCATGCCCGGTATGGCCAACTATATCCACAACACCAGCCTCTCCACAGGCGTCAGCGACCCCGCCTTCTACCATTACGTCCTGGGCCAGCTGGGAGCCTCCCTGGCCCATCAGTACCCCCACATGAAGGGCCGCGCCATGTGCGAGGAGTTCGGCGCCTACGGCTGGGCCGAGGGCTGTACCATGATGAAGTGGATCTCCGACTTCCTCCTGGTCCGCGGCATCAACCACTTCGTCCCCCATGCCTTCTCCCCCGACTACCCCGACCCCGACTGCCCGCCCCACTTCGGCGCCGAGGGCCACGATCCCCAGTTCGACGGCTTCACCCACCTCATGGGGTACACCAACAAGGTCTCCCACCTCCTCTACGGCGGCGAGCATATCACCTCCTGCTCCATCCTCTACCACGCCGAGGGAGAGTGGATGAACGACAAGGGAGACTATATGTTCACCCAGGTCCCCGCCAAGGCCCTTTTGGACGAGCATCTCTGCTACGATATTATCTGCCAGGAAGCCTTGGAGACCGCAGAAGCGGAAAACGGTCAGCTGGTAGTAGGCGGTGAGCACTACGGCGCGCTGGTGGTGCCCTACGGCAAGGTACTGAACCCCGCCCTGACCCCCGTGGTGGACAAGCTCATCGCCGCGGGTGTTCCCGTCCTCCTCTGCGACGCCCGCCCCGAGGGGCTGAACGGTGAGGTGGTATCCATTGCCGACCTCCCCGACCGCATCCGTGAGTTGGGTCTGGCCGATATCACCGTGGACGGCAATTGCCCGCTTTTGCGCCACTATCACGTGAGACGCGCCGACGCCGACGTCATCATGCTCTTCAACGAGGACAGCGTGAATACCGCCAAGGCCACCCTCACCCTCCCCGTGAGCGGCAGGTTCATCCGCCTCCGTCTCATCGAGAACGGCATCTACGCTGATATCACCGATGACGGCAAGGTCGCCGTGGAGCTGCTGCCCGGTCAGTCCGAGATCCTGGTCTTCGGCTCTGCCGCCGACGAGATGTGGCAGGAAATGCCTGCGCTGTCGGAGCCCGTCAAGGTCACCGAGCTGCACCCTACCTACACCGTTGAGCTGGCCGACTCCGAGGATCTTACCGCCTTCTATCCCTACAAGACCATTGACAAATTGGTCAATATTACCTCCGCCGCCGAGAAGCCCTCCTTCTCGGGTCTCATGCGCTACACCTTCACCCTCCATTTGAACGAGGTTCCCGCCCATGCCGTGCTGGATCTGGGCCGCGTGGGTCAGACTGCCAAGTTCTTTATCAACGGAACCGAGGCGGGCATCCGCATTACCGCCCCCTACTCCTGCCCCATCTCCTACCTCCTGCAGAAGGGGAAGAATACCGTCACCGTCGAAGTGGGTTTTGATATAATCGCGCACCGCGGCAACGTCTCTGTCAAAGCCGTATAGCTCGCCGTCTATTTCAAGGTAGTGAACCGAGCCGATAACGTAATCGAGGTCGGAGGTATCGACCT
>JAFQOC010000579.1 GCA_017420845.1 Clostridia bacterium | reverse complement strand
TTGCCCGTGACGGTATAGCCGTACTCGTCGGCGGTGTAGATCTCCCACTCTGTGATAGGCTGGCAGGTACCATCGTAGAGGAAGAACTGTTTTTGCCCTTTGCCTACTGTGACCACGGCGTAGCGGTCGTAGGCGGGATCGGCGTGGAGGGTGGTGACGCTGATACCGGGCTTCATGTCCGTACCGTACTTGTAAAGAAGCATTCGGTAGGACAGGCGGAAATCGTCGTCGCTCAGATCGTCAAACAGGTGGGCGCGGGCTTGTGCGGCTTTTTCACGGAGGGCGGACAGCTTTTGTGCGTGGATCTCGGCGTCCACCTCTGTCCCCTCGGCGTAGCGGTAAGCCCCCAACAGGACGGGGCGGTAGGCGGCGTTGAGGTTGACGTTGCTGGGTCCGCGGGAGGTGCTGTAGTAGGTCTTGTTCTCGCTGACGGTGGTGAGGTCAAGGCCGCCGATGTAGATACTGCCGCCGCCCTTGATGCTCCCTTCGCTGTCGGTGATGGTGAAATCCACGAAATTATCCTGTACACAGGCGCGGGGATAGCAGGGGTATTGCCACAAAAGCACCGTATCCTCGGTCATCGTCACCGACTGCCCGAGGCGGGCAAGCTCCTCTTTGCTGTTTACGTTGAGGAATTCATTGGCCATTTCATAACCCGACTCGTTGCTTTTCGCGATATGCCAGTAGGGGCGGCCGTTCAGCTCCTGCTGAAGGGCCTCGACAAGGGCTCCGTCGGCACTTGGCGTGACCGTAATGGTCTCCCCGTCGCGGCAGGTAAAGCGAAGCAGAATGAGCCGCTCCCCCATGATGGCGCGGACGGCATCCACCGAGACCGAGGGATCGGGCAGGGTATAGCCGTCCCCCTCGTCAAAGCCTCGGCTTGCGCTGAGCCGCTGTACCTTGACAATAGTGGGATCCTCCACCCACTCCGCATCGGGGGAAAGGGGGCTCTGGGTCTCGGGGGGATCTGTCGCCATCCCGGGGTCGGAGCGCAGGGCGGGCAGGAGCACGGCTACCATACCAACAGCCAGAATAGCGACACAGGCGGCTACGATCAGAATTCGCTTCATGAGCAAACCGTGGCGGTGCTTTCTGAACACAGCTTCGGGATAGGCGGCCATGAGGACGTATTTCTCATCCAGATGCTCGGTGAGGCGGCGGGCTTTATTCTGTTTCATATGGATATCCCTCCCTTATGAGATGCGCGCGGAGCTTGCCCCGCATGACGAACAGACGTTGGTAGATGTTGTTTTCGGTATAGCCGCTCATTTTGGCGATGGCGCGCACCGAATCCAGATACCAGTAGCGGCGGGTGAAGATGACGGCGTCACGGTCGGAAAGCGTGTCCATAAATTCAGATAGGATGCGGTGAAGCTCTGTACTTTGCTCACCGTCGGGGAGGGCGATATCCTCTACATACTCGCCCAACTCGGACAGGGGTACGCAAGCCTCCTGTGGGATCCGCTTGGCGGCGGAATCACGCTCGCGGCGGTTGAGGGCGATGTGCCGCACTACGGTCAGGGCGTAGGAGAGCAGGGACGCGGGACGGTTGGGGGGAATGGATTCCCAGATCTTCAGATAGGTGTCGTTGACGCATTCCTCGGCATCCTGGTCGTTATGGAGTACGTTCTTGGCAATGCGCAGACATGAGCGTCCGTACTTGGCTTGGAGCTGTGCGAGCCCATCCTCGGAGCGAGCAAACAGCAGACCAATGATCTCCTCATCGCTGAGGGGAGGTCGGGGGACGGCGGTGGTCACGGGGATCACTCCTTTCATGTAGATTTTGTCCTTCACTTATGATGACAGATTTTCGGGGATGTTTCTTAGGAAAATTCTTGATCTTTTGAAAATTTTTCGGTTTGTACCGATTATAGCATACTTCGCCGTCGCAAAAAATACCCCATCGGCACAATTTTTGGGGGGCGCAAAAAAAGAACAGCCGCCAAGCGACTGCTCAGCGGCTGTTCGGCAATTCATTCTTCCTCTTTGGGTAGCTCCAAAAAGGTCACGGTGCCGTTTTGGAGATCGACAAGAGCATGGATAGCTGTTTGGCGTTCATCCCCCTCAAACTCCTGATTGTAGAAATTCTTACAGGTCTCATGGGTGTTGAAGTTGAAATAGATGACGTCGCCGTCCATTTCCGTATAGGATTTGTTGATGCGGACAGGAATTCCCTTGTAGGTAAGTTGGAAAACACATTCCTCGGATGCGTTATTTGCACCGACGTACGTGCGGTAGATTTTTCCCGCCGTTTGGGTGTCGGCGTCCATTACATGGACGACCGATGCTCCCGGCCTCGCTTCCCTGTACCACGTATAGGTATAGTAATCCTTGAGAGGATCATTTTCCATTTCTTCCTCGGTCAGATCGCGGGTGTGATAGATATATTCGCCCGACAGAGACACCCCACCGTAAATATCGTTCAACATGTATCGTTCGCCGGTCTTAAAGTTATATGAATACCGGTGAACCGAAGAAGTCTCTCCCTTCTTTTCATTAAGGATCATATACTGATCATTATATTGATCTATGTAAACATCTTCCCAAAAAAGCTCGGGATCAGAAAAATTCAAGTCGGTTTTATAGAGTATATACCAGTTATCACTCGTTGAATAAAAGATCTGATCGTTGACGATCTCGGCAAATTGTATATCCACATCTCCCGAAATGCAGGTTTCCTCTTTGGTGTTCATGTCCAGGGTGTAAATTGAGCCGACAGAATTGCCGTTGACGTAATGAAACTGATGAAAGTACAGTACGTCATCCTTTTCATACAGCACGGAGACCTCGTCGTAGGTCACAGAATTGCCCTCTACATGGCGGGCAACATCCTTGACCTTTTCTATGTTGTTTCGCTGGAAATCGCAGCGATAGATCCCGTATTCATCGAGGATGGTACCGGTATAGAAATAGATATAGTGATCGCTTACGTATTGGATCTGAATCCCCATCGACCAGATACAGTTCACGTCATGCTCACAAAGGGGATCACTGCACCAATTACTGAAATTGCCGGTCAACTTGTTATAATAATACGGAAGATTGGTATAGCTGCCGTCGTAGAGGCGGCCTGTGGGGGTCATGTTTGGGAAATACAGGTCGTGCCCCGTGCTTTTGTAAACGGCAATCAAGTCTTCCGTAGTCTTTCCCTCGTAAAAGGGCGTGCTGCCTGTTTTCAGCATGACGGGGGTTGCGTAATCGGGGGCGCTGTCGCCCGTGATGTTTCCGTTTGTTTCGGGTATGGCATCCAGAGATTCGGCTTCCTTCTGGCTTTCCAGAACGTCCTCGTACTGCCCTCGGCGGGAGCAGGAGGCGAGTGAGGTGAGCAGG
>JAFQOC010000578.1 GCA_017420845.1 Clostridia bacterium | reverse complement strand
TGCCAAAGAGTCCAGCCCTCGGATTGGTTCCACATGGGGCCGCACCAATCCTTCATGTACACGTAATCCTCGGGCAGAACCATATTGTCGGGCACCACCGATGCGTGAAAGATATTATGGGCTCCGTCGGGGCGGAGGGTAGCCACCTCCTCAAAGGAAATCGTATCCTCCATAAGGCTCTCCCCCGATTGGGCGGCGATATAGGGGATCAGTGACCACAATAGGAAATTGGGATCGGCGCGATGCGCAGAAGTCATCGTGACGGGCTCGTCGGTCTGTCCGCACCAAATGGCAGGGTCGTCCAATATCCCCGATGCGGTCAGCTCGTCGTACAGCTCGTTTGCGAACAGTTCTGCGGCTTGCTTATACATATTGTCCTTCATGATCAAAAGCTCCGCTGTGGGCTCGCCGATGATAAAATTGACGATATACTTTCCTCCCTGTTCCCGCAAAAAACCGTATTTTTCCAAAAATTCCACCTCGGTCTCCACATAGACGGGAGAGACACCCAAATCGTCGGCGATCTCGTTGACGGTCTTGGCGGCATTGCGTACGCAGTAGCTGATGTTCTGGGAGAGCGTGGAGCGAAAAAACTCATCGGTCGACATGGTTCCCGACGAGCCGTTGATGCCGTAGGAGTGGAATTTGATGGGGTTGAATTTCAGTTCACTGGTTTTTCTCACAGTATCCATACCTCGTTTCAATTCTTTTTTGGCCTCAAACAAGTGCCACTTGACGGTACCGACGGGGATCCCCAGTTCACGGGCAATATCTGCTTGCTTGCGATTTTCGAAATAGTAGGCAATCAAAATGCGCCGTTGCAGCTTGGATAAATAGGCGATCTCGCTCTGCAGGCGATGGACTGTTTCGGCCTCTTCTCGGACTTCATCCTCCGAGTAGGGGTCTGCGATCACCTCGGCTACCTCGTCCAAGGACACGCCTACCGTGCTTTTGGCATAGTCTCGGTAATAATTGCTGAGGGTGTTATGGGCAACCGTCCAGATAAATTTGCCCACGTCGGCAATGTCATTCTTGATCAGCAGCGCTCGGAACGCCCGCAGGACGATCTCCTGGGACAGATCCTCGGCGTCCTGCTCGCTTTTGCACCGCTTCAGAGCAAAGCCGAATATGGGTTTCAGGTATTCAGTTATGATCCTCTCTGCATCCTGTCTGTTCACTTGCTTGTACCTCGTTTGAAAGCTTTCATCCTTATAGACACGGGGAGTTAAAAAGGTTGGCGATTTTAGTATTTTTTTTTTGAATTTATACAAAAAGCATCACAGACAACCGCCGTGATGCTTTTTTGAAATTCGATCCCCTCACTGAATATCCTTCACGTCGTAGGGCGTAGTCTGGTAAACGTAATAATTCAGCCAATTGGAATAGAACAGATTGGCGCAAGACCTCCACCGCACGATGGGCTCCCTCTCGGGATCGTCGTCGGGGAAATAGTGGGCGGGGGGCTCGATGGGGAGTCCCGCTTTCTTGTCGCGGAGGTACTCGTTCTTCAGGGTGTCGGCGTCGTACTCCGAGTGGCCCATGACGTAGACCTGCTTGCCTCTTGCGGTCATGGCGCAGAAGACCCCTGCCTCCTTGGAGCTGGCGACGATGCGCAGCTCGGGGATGTCCTCGATGTCCTCTCGCTTGGTGGTGGTGTGGCGGGAGTGGGGGACGTTGAAGACGTCGTCGTAGCCGCGGAAGAGCATGGAGCGGTTGTAGTCCAGCTTGTGCTCGTAGACACCGAAGAGCTTCTTTTCCAGGGGGTACTTGGGGATGCCGTAGTGGTAGTAGAGTCCCGCCTGGGCGCCCCAGCAGATGTGGAGGGTGGAGGTGACGTGGGTCTTGCTCCACTCCATGATCTCACAGAGCTCGGGCCAGTAGTCCACTTCCTCGAAGGGAAGCTGCTCCACGGGGGCCCCCGTGATGATCATGCCGTCGTACTTCCTGTCCCTCACCTCGTCAAAGGTCTTGTAGAAGGCCAGCATATGCTCCTGGGAGGTGTGGCTGGACTTATGGGTGGCGGTCTGGAGCAGCTCCATCTCCACCTGGAGGGGGGTATTGCCGATGAGACGGGCGATCTGGGTCTCGGTCTCGATCTTCTTGGGCATGAGGTTGAGCATGAGGATATGCAGGGGGCGGATATCCTGGGTGATGGCGCGGGTCTCGGTCATAACGAAGATGTTCTCGTTGAGAAGGGTATCCGTCGCGGGGAGAAGATTGGGAATTTTGATGGGCATAGCGCCCTCCTTGCTTTGGTAGTGTGGTCACACCCGGGTCGGCAGGGAAATCATCCCTTCGGGCATAGAATTGATAAGAGGCAGAAGACTGCCGGCACCCATCACGGTGCTGCTGATGGGTTTGCGGGCCACGGTGGTGGGGATACCCGTTACACGCTCGATCAAACGATCCAGCCCTCGCAGAGTGGCTCCGCCTCCGGTAAGAACCATACCCTTTTGCAGGATATCGCCTACCAGCTCGGGAGGTGTTTTCTCGATCACCATGCAAATGGAGTCCAGAATGGCGGTGATGGGCTCATACAGAGCCTCGATCATTTCCTTGGAGCTGAGGAGAATGGGCTTGGAGGAGCCCTCGGTCAGGGTACGGCCCGTGACCTCCAGATAGGTAGGCTTCTTATGCTCATACACGTCTCCGATCTGGATCTTGATCTCCTCGGCGGTGCTTTCGGTAATGAGGATGTTGTAACGGCGGCGGATATAGCTGAGAATAGCCTCGTCAAACTTGTCTCCGCCCACGGGGATGGTGTCGGATGACACGATACTGCCCATGGACAAAACGGCAATATCGCAAACGCCGCCGCCAATGTTGACCACCATACTGCCCACGGGGGAAAGAATGTCCAAACCCGCGCCGAGGGCGGCCGCCTTGGGCTCCTCAATGAGATAGGTACGGCGGGCTCCTGCCTCTCGAGAGGCGTCCATAATGGCCCGTCTCTCAATATCGGTGATCCGGGTGGGCACGCAAATGAGGACACGGGGCGGGATCCATACCTTACCGCAGGCGCGGCGGATGAAGTAACGGAGCATCTGGTGGGTGACCTCGTATTCGCTGAAGGAACCGTTTTTCATGGGACGGATGGCCTGGATATGGTCGGGGGTGCGTCCCATCATTTCCATAGCCTCCTGACCCACGCGAACCACGTGATCAGACGCGACGTCAATGGCCACCACAGAGGGCTCCTTGAGCACGATGCCTTGGCCCTGCACGTACACCAGTACGCTGGCGGTTCCGAAATCTATGGCTATATTGCGCGTCAATTTGTCCAGCACCGTGACTCACCTCCCTTTGCCGGATGGAATGCCGAGATTCCTCTGATTCATTATAGTATTATAACACAAAAAGTGCTATCTGTCAAGGGTATTTTGTCAATACACCCACGGGGGCCTTCAAAGGCTCATTCAGACAAGGTTCCTTTTCGGAGAAGCTCCTTCGAGGCGCGATCATTCTCTTGCCAGACGGTAGATAAGACCCGTATAGCGCATGGACTGACGGTTATTGTCCACCATGGTATGGACCACGTCCTCCCGTCCCACCAGAATTACCATGCGTCGGGCGCGGGTGACGGCGGTGTAGAGAAGATTTCTGGTCAGCAGGGGCAGGGGGGCACCGTACATGGGAATGATGACGAAGGGATATTCCGAGCCCTGACTCTTATGGACGGTGACCGCCCAGGCGTGCTCCAGCTCGTCCAGCATCTCACCGGTGTAGATCGCTTCCTTGTCATCAAAGCGTACCGTCATCTCACCCTCGGCGGTATCGACGGCCACCACGGTGCCGATATCTCCGTTGAAGACTCCGTTTCCCGCTCGGTGGTCATAGCCGTCTCCCGATTCCCACTCGATGTCGTAGTTGTTCTTGGTCTGCATGACCCGATCTCCCACGCGAAAGACAGTCTCTCTGAATTTCAGCTCTCGTTTCCCCTTGGCGGGGGGATTCAGGGCGAGCTGAAGACGGCGGTTGAGGTTTTCGGTACCCGCCTCGCCCTTACGGGAAGGAGTAATGATCTGGATCCCCCCTTCTGTGGCCTTGCCGTAGGCACGGGGCAGGCGGGTCTCGCAGAGCTCCACCACGGTGTCGGTGATCTCCCGATCATAGCGGCGGGGGAGGAAGAAGAAATCGTTATTCTTGACGCTCAGGTCGGGATAGGTTCCCTCGTTGATGGCGTGAGCGTTGGTGACGATGAGGGACTCCCGAGCCTGGCGGAAGATCTCGGTAAGGCGGACGGTAGCGAATCGACCGCAGTCAATGAGGTCGCCCATGACCCGTCCCGCGCCTACGCTGGGAAGCTGGTCGGCGTCGCCGATGAGGATGAGCCGCGCGCCGGGCTTGACCGCCTTGCAGAGGGCGCACATGAGCCCGCTATCCATCATGGAGGCCTCGTCCACAATGATGACGGATTCCTCCAGCAGGTCCTGCTCACAGCGGCGGAAATGGCCTCGGCCGCCGCTCTCTTCAAATTCCATTTCCAACAAACGGTGGATGGTTTTGGCCTCGGTGGAGGTGGACTCGGAGAGACGCTTGGCGGCGCGGCCCGTGGGAGCGCAAAGAGCTACCGTCAAATCCATGGAGCGGAAGATGTGGAGCAGGGCGTGGACCACGGTGGTCTTACCCGTACCCGGCCCGCCCGTCAACACCATGACCCCGTGGGACAAGGCGGCATAGATAGCCTGCTTCTGTTCCCCCGCATAGGTCATGCCTTGATCCAGCTCCTCCCGTTGAATGAAGCGGCCCACGTCTCCCCCGTCGATGGCAGGGCATAGCT
>JAFQOC010000007.1 GCA_017420845.1 Clostridia bacterium | reverse complement strand
GCCGATCCCGAAAACGTCAAGCAGGAGCTGACCAAGTACGAGCTGGTGCCCGAGGAGTGGGGCGGCGACGTCATCTGCGTCCCCGTATCCGCCCTGACCGGTATGGGCATCGACGACCTCTTGGAGAACGTCCTGCTGGTAGCCGAGGTCAAGGAGCTGAAGGCCAACCCCGACCGCCGCGCCAAGGGTATCGTCATTGAGGCCAAGCTGGACAAGGGTCGCGGTCCCGTGGCCACCGTCCTGGTGCAGAACGGTACTCTGCATAACGGCGATATCGTCATCGCAGGTACCTCTGTGGGTCGCGTCCGTGTCATGACCGATCATAACGGCCGTACCGTCAAGGTGGCAGGTCCCTCGGTTCCCGTGGAGATCACGGGTCTTGCCGACGTGCCGGATGCAGGTGACGAGTTCGAGGCCGTCATCGACGAGCGTATGGCCCGCGAGCTGGCCGAGCAGCGCCGCGCTCAGGCTAAGGAGGAGGTCTTCAAGGCCAACGCAAGAGCCAACCTCAATGACCTGTTCAGCCAGATGGCTTCGGGTATGAAGGATCTGAACATCATTGTCAAGGCTGACGTGGACGGCACCGTGGAGGCCGTGAAGGCATCCCTGCAGAAGCTGTCCAACGAGGAGGTTCGCGTTCGCGTGATTCACGCCGCCTGCGGCGGTATCACCGAGGGCGACGTTACCTTCGCCGCCGCCTCCAACGCCATCATCGTGGGCTTCAACGTCCGTCCCGACAAGCAGGCTATGGATTCCGCTGACAGACAGAACGTGGAGATCCGTACCTACCGTGTCATTTACGAGTGCATCGAGGAGATCGAGGCCGCTATGAAGGGTATGCTGGCTCCCAAGTTCCGTGAGAACATTCTGGGCCATGCCGAGGTCCGCCAGACCATTCACGTGCCCAACGTGGGTACCATCGCCGGCTCCTACATCACCGACGGTAAGATCGTCCGCTCCGCCCAGATCCGTATCGTCCGCGACGGTATCGTCATCTTTGAGGACAAGATCGCCTCTCTCCGCCGCTTCAAGGACGACGTCAAGGAGGTGGCCGACGGATACGAGTGCGGTATCGGTCTGGATCGCTTCAACGACATCAAGGTGGGCGATATCCTCGAGGCCTTCGTCATGGAGGAGATCCCCCAGTAACCGGGGCTCTGCCCTGGACCCGGCAGGGCTCTGCCCTGCACCCGCTTAAGAACCCTTTTGAAAATCTCCTCGCTGCGCTCGGGGCAAATTCGCCTGCGGCGAAGTTTGCGAGGGTTCTTAAGGATCTCCTAAAACTTTAACACATACATAGCATGAAAGGATCAAGGGGAGGAAATATGGAGAAGACCGTATCGACCGAAATTTTGCAGCTGCGTCAGTGGGTGAATTCTGCCCGCCGCATCGTTTTCTTCGGCGGCGCGGGGGTCTCCACCGAGTCGGGTATTCCCGATTTTCGGAGTGTGGACGGACTGTACAACCAAAAGTACGACTATCCCCCCGAGACCATCCTCTCCCACAGCTTTTTCTGCACCAAGCCCGCCGCCTTCTTTCGCTTCTACCGCGATAAAATGATCTTTGACCCCAAGGTGATCCGCCCCAACGCCGCCCATCTGGCGCTGGCCAGACTGGAGGCCGAGGGAAAGATGGAGGGTACGGGCGTCGTGACCCAGAATATCGACGGTCTCCACAGCGAGGCGGGGTCGAGGAGTGTGTTCGAGCTCCACGGCTCCATCCACCGCAACTACTGCGCACGGTGCGGCAGGTTCTATCCCCTGTCCCGTATCATGGAGAGCGAGGGTGACCCCGCGGGCGTACCCCTTTGCTCCTGCGGTGGGATCATTAAGCCCGACGTGGTGCTGTATGAAGAGGCCCTGAACGAGGATACCGTGGACGGCGCGGTGAGGGCTATCGCGCAAGCCGACCTCCTCATCATCGGAGGCACCTCCATGACGGTCTGGCCTGCCGCGGGCATGATCCGCTACTTCCGCGGAGATCGCACCGTCATCATCAACCGGGACGCCACCGCCGCTGACGGTGACGCCGACCTCATCATCCGAGAGCCGATCGGTCAGGTGCTGGGCAGCCTGTGGAGCTGACTCCCGATACCCCTGCGGTTACCAAACCGCGAACATAGCCGCGAGCATAATCATGCTCCCAAATCGATTGCCAGACCCGGGTAAGAGCCGTCGAGCCCATCGACCGAGTCCCGGCGTACCTGTTATACCTGTGAAAGGAGGCGACAGAAATGGCATTGAAATATGAAAAGTCCTGTGGAGCTCTGGTGTTCCGACAGGATCCCAAAACCGGCCGTATGTACATTCTGATGATACGGCATAAGCACGGAGGACACCGTTCCTTCCCCAAGGGACACGTGGAGGCCGGGGAGACCGAGCATCAGACCGCCATCCGTGAGGTGGAGGAGGAGACTGCGGTAAAGATCCGCATCACGTCAAGCTTCTGCGAGAAGGTACATTACAGCCCCATGCCCGGTGTCCAAAAGGAAGTGGTCTACTTCATGGCCATGACCGACCAAAAGGCCACCCATCCCCATGATGGCGAGATCGCT